>CBESZZ010000138.1:0-8314 GCA_965534055.1 uncultured bacterium
GAAGGCGCCTGGCTCGACCAAGCGACTTACCCCGTCACCGTCGACCCATTGACCTCGGTGACCTCCCTCGCCGGGGGTATCACGCTTGGTTCGTTGGACACCGTGCGCGATGACCAGGGCAACGACCCATACCTGGTCTACACCCGGTTCGCCGCAGCAAATGACGCCGACCTGTATCTCCGTGCGGTGCAGGACGACTTCACCGGCAACACGTCGATGTACCTCGACCTCACGACGACCTGGAGCACAGAAGCCCCGCAAATCGCGGCCACCGACTTCCCGGTCAAGACTCTCACCGTCTTCGAGCGCCACTTCGCGACCGGCACATCGTTTCTGCGCTACCACGTGCACAACTCCGGCGACTTCACGCTCTCCACGGATACATCGTTCCTGTCGAATCCGGCAGGCATGCAGACCTGGCGTGCTGACGTCGGCGGTACCCGTCAAGGCAACTCCGACTACTTCATGCTCGTCTTCCAGCAGGATGCCGGCGCGACGCTAACCAACACCACCTCCAGCACCATCGGTGGCCGCGTGATCAACGTGACCAACGCCCTGCCAAGTGCTGGGACACCGTTCACGTTTCCGACCACGGGGTCGATGCCCGACGCAGAGCGGCCGTCCATCAACCAAATGGCGGCGCCAAACGGCTTGTCCACGACTTGGGTGATGGTCTCGCAAATCTTCGACGGTTCCGTCGCGAACGACGACTGGGATTGCATCGGCTTTCAGGTCGACGCCTCGGGCAGCGTCTCCTCGACTCGCTGGTCAGCATCGGACTCCGGCGCTTCGCCGACTTCACATCGTCTCGGACCGCAGATCGCTGGCGCCGATGGCCGCTATGGCGTGACCTATTCGAGGTCCACGCGCACGGACGTGAACTTCAAGACCGGCTTGATCCGAGGACATGCCGTCGACTTCGAGCGGTTCGACTGGGCCGACGGCTCAGGGACGGTGAACCGCTTCCCGGCGGTTGGACATTGGCCCTACACCACTCGCAGGTGGGAAACCGGCGCATGCGCTTTCGACTACGAAAGCGCATCCCACTGGACGTTCACTTGCCGCAGCAACCAAGACTTCGGTGGCTCGGGTAACGCGTACGCCTGCCGCGCCGGATACACGGGAGGCGTGCTCGAACGCGTGACGACGTTTGCGCCGACCCCGACCGAGCAGGCGCTGCAGGGTGGAGTGACCTACGATCGCGACGACGGCAGCATGATCGTGGCGTTCGGCAATGTCGGGCCGACGGGACCACTCACCAGTCAAGCGCGGCTCTCACGCTTTGAGTATCCAGCCGTTGCCCCGGTCAGCTGCACCGGCTTCGCCTGCGGCGCCGGCCTGTTGATTTGGCTCCCACCCGCGAACGCCGGTCAACAGATCGGGTCAGAGTTCAGCCTGGTGCAGGTGGTCAACACCACCCCGACCACGCTGCACCTACTGGCCCTGAGCCTAACGCCAGTCGACCAACCCCTGGCGGTGTCTGGCGTTGAGCCCGGCTGCCGACTGCTCGTGAGCCTGAATGCGGGCTTCGTCGGGCTGTTCCCGGCGGCCGTCGGTCAGGATGTGCTGTTCAGCCTACCGCTGCCGGAGTTCCTGCCGGCGACCACGCTGTACTTCCAAGACTTCCACACGAACCCGGCAGGCACAGCGTTTCAAACCACGGAGCGATTGGCCGTCCCGATCACGAAGTAGCACGCTAGGCGAGGGCTCGATCCACGAACTCGAGTTCGGACAGGATCAGCTCTTGGAGTTCGCCCTGCACGCCGGCGACTCCGCGCTGCAGCACTCCGTAGGTGTAGGTTTCGACTTCTAGCAGCGGTTGCCCGTCCACGAAGTCGAGTTCGTGCAGCGCGCCAAGCACGCGCTGCACCTGAGCGCGTGTTGAACCCAAGCCGCCCTCGTCGTCCCAGAAAACGGGCACGTGAAAGTGCGTGTGCACCATGGACTCTGCGCGCCACGCTTCGGCGTTGGCGCGCACTGCGCCGAGGTCCAGCGCGCGTCGACCACTGGCGCCTCGAGTTTGATGGAGGTAGTGCGGTTCCTCAAACTCAAGAAGCTGCGGCAACGCGCCTTGCGGATCTCGCAGCTCCAAGCACGCGGACACCTGAAGTTTTGGCACGCGGATCCCGGCAGCGTGAAAGTCGCGCAGCACGCGCACGGGATCCTCGCCCATCACGGCGAGATGGCAAAAATCGACGCACACCCCGAGGTGTCGCCGCAACACCGTTTCGGGAACCCCTTCGGGCCGCGCGGCGAATACGCGCTGCTGCAAGAACTCGGCGGTTTGATCGCATCGCTCAAGCACGCAAAACGGTTCGGGTTCGATCGCCAACACCATGCAGATGCCCGTCTCATCTTGAAGCGCCGCGAGGGCAGCAGCAGCCGTCGCCAGCCTGCGCGCGCAAGCATCGAGGTCGATCCGCGCTTGGCCGTCGACATCGAATCCCAGCGGCAGTGTCGAGAGCGCGTAGGCATCCCGTCGCAGAGCGTCCGCGTCGCTTTCAATCGTCAAGCGCGCAAGCGCCGTCGCGGCATCCAGCGTAAAGCGCAGGCGCGCCTCCGTGCTCCAGTCAGGTGAATACACCCGCGTCTTGACGGGCTCGTCATGAAACACCGACTGCGGGAACACGTTGAGCGTCCACACCGGCACGCCGGCCAAGGCCTGCCGCAGTCGATCGCGGTCTGGAGCGCTGTGCGCGAGCCTCTTCGCCACGTCTTCGTTCCACCACGCGCCCATGCCGAACCCATGACCCGCAGCGCGGCGCGACGCGGCAATGGGAGTCGTGAACTTTCCGACGCTGTCCAGCACCGCGTCCAGCTGAGCGGCAGGATGCACGTTGGCGCAGTAGGTAAGATCGAATGCGGTCACGGTTTGGTGCGGACGATAGCCGCGCGGGCGAGGAAAGGCCTGGATTCGGTTCGGGCGCGCGCCACCATGCCTGCCCAATGCGGTTCGACCCTCCACTTCTCCGCGGCAAGCTGCTGCGCCGCTACAAGCGCTTCTTCGCCGACGTCGAACTCGATTCCGGCGAGCTGGTCACCGCACACTGCCCCAACTCAGGCTCCATGCGCGGCGTTGCGATCGAAGGCCAACCGATCGCGATCTCCAGGAGCGACAACCCCAAGCGCAAGCTGAAGTTCAGCTGGGAGCTGATCCAACTGGACGGCGCTTGGGTCGGAGTCCATACCGGCCGCACCAACAGCTTCGCGGAAGAGGCCATCGCGGCGGATCAGATTCCAGAACTGCTGGGTTACTCGCGCATCCGCCGCGAGGTCAAATACGGGGAAGAACGCAGCCGCATCGATCTGTTGCTCGAAGCGGACGACCGGCCCGACTGCTACGTCGAAGTGAAGAACGTCACCCTCGCGGAGGGTCCACACGCGCTGTTCCCCGATTCGGTGACTACCCGTGGGCAAAAACACCTCCGTGAGCTGATGGCCATGGTCGCGGCCGGCCATCGCGCCGTGTTGCTGTTCTGGGTCAACCGCGCGGACTGCGTGGACGTCAGCCCCGCAGATGCCATCGACCCCGAGTACGGCCGCCTGCTGCGTGAGTCCCTCGCCGCCGGCGTCGAGATCCTCCCCTACGCGTCTTCAGTCTCACCCGAAGGCGTCGCAGTGGGCCCGCTGCTGCCCTTGGTCTTCGGCGAATTGACCCCACCGCACCAGCCAGGCGCCTGAGAGAAGGCCGAAGAACGCGGCGTGCTAGCGCACCCCCGCACGTCATGCCTGGTTCGGGCAGCCCGCATCGGCTACGAACGTCTCCCCGATCGGGCAACCGCAGTCCAGCGCGAGGCCGAAAGTGTCGATGAGATCGACTCCACGGGACCCCATGGCCACCCGGCACCCCATCGTTTGACCCCGGCCCTCACGGCCACCGGCCCCCCGCCGGACCAAGCCTCCCGCGGACCTAGCCACCGCAATCGCGCGCCGATCCGGCACCAAGTCACACCCATGTCCGATTCCAAGAAGCCGTCCGAGAAGTCGACCACCCACGAAGAACGCATTGCCGCGATCAAGAGTTCGGCGTCCTACCAACAAGCACACGTCGATGAAACGTTCATGTGCCGCGATGAGCTCCGGCCTGTGCGTTTGCAGCTGGAGATGCTCAAGCCGGAGATGATCCTGCAGGACGAGGGCGTGCGCTCGACGGTCGTGGTGTTTGGTGGCACGCGCATCATCGAGCGCCCGGACGCCGAAGCGAAGCTGGCGCACATGCAGGAGCGCCTGGAGAAAGACCCGCAGAGCATCACGAAGCAGCGCGACGTGCGCATCGCCGAACGCGTGCTGGCCAAGTGCCACTACTATGACGAAGCCCGCAAGTTCGGCCGCATCGTTAGCGAGAAGAGCGAAGCCGACGACATGATCGACTACGTGGTCGTGACTGGAGGTGGCCCGGGCATCATGGAGGCCGCCAACCGTGGTGCATACGACGTCAACGCGAAGAGCATCGGCCTGAACATCACGCTGCCCTTCGAGCAAGAGCCCAACAGCTACATCTCCCCGGAGCTGTGCTTCGAGTTCAAGTACTTCGCGATCCGCAAGATGCACTTCCTCATGCGAGCGAAAGCCATGGTCGCGTTCCCAGGCGGCTACGGCACGATGGATGAGCTCTTCGAAACTCTGACCCTGATCCAAACCAAGCGCATGGATCCGATCCCAGTGATCCTGTTCGGCAAGGAGTTCTGGCAGAAGGCCGTGAACTGGGAGACCTTCGTCGAAGAAGGGACGATCGCACCACACGACATCGAACTGGTGAGCTACGCAGAGACCGCAGAAGAAGCCTGGCGAATCATCCGCGACTTCTACAGCGACAACCCGACGCCGAAACTTCCGCGCGGCCAGTAAGCCACACGAGGGAGTACATCGTCCGAGCCCCGGCAGGCTTCCGCGGGGCGGCCGGGATCCGGCAATCGCCTGACGAAGTCAGCGGTTCCGACGACTCCTGAAGAGACGTAGCGGGATCCTGCCGCTGGGCCCTGCCCACCTCGAATCGCCACCGAAACGCATCGGTCGGGCACATACTGCGGCCGCGATGGGCGCACCGGACGGATATAGCAATCGCTGGATCTGGTGTGGGCGTGGGCTGTCGCCTGTTGGCCAGCCTCAACACGGGCTACCTCGGACTCCTGCCAATGCAGGCCGGTTCAAACATCTCCGTGCGACTACCGATTTCGGAGTTCATTGGCGCTGTGACCTTGATCTCCCAGGACTTCCAGACCAACCCAGTCGGGTGCCAGTTCCTCAGCGCGCAGCGCCTCGAAGTGCCACTCACCAAGTAGGCCCACCGGCAGACGACGCGAGGCGCTTCATTGCATCGTCTTTTTGGAACCAATGGTCGTTTCGCGATGCGGAGCAGGCCCCGGTTCGATTCGAGGCCGTGGAAACGACGGCCTCGCAGGCAGCCACGATGCGATCTAGTTGTCCGAGGGAGACGAACTCAAGGCCAGCGCAGACGCGCCTTGAGTCGCGCACGATTGTCGTTGACACGGATCCATGGAACCCCATGCGCAAGGCACCTAGCTCCACGCACCACGGCGAAGCGCAAACCGGTCTTCGCGGAATCTTGGAAAACGCCTGTGCGCATCTGCGGCGAGAAACCGCTGTCCTCTTCTGGACGACGTTACCCACGGTTTGCGAACTGATTGCTGGGCACAGCGTGTTGCGCGTCGGTTTCTAGAGGACCGGACACAGGGTGCCCGATCCATCTTCCCCCACCTTCAATACGCAAACTCGGAAACCCAACTCATGCGCCACAAACTGTTATGGCCCTCCCTTGTCCCACTCGCACTTGCGACCGTGGGACTTTCACAAAGCCCCGACGAGGCCGATCCGAACGCGCAGCGAGCGGCACAGCTCATTCCTAGCACGAAGGGAAGCGAAGAGGCGTTCCTCGCAAACAACGCAACGAACTCCTTGCAGAGCGACCAGGAGCAAGAATCGCTGTTGGCCACGACGACACCGATTCACAATTCACCGAGCGACCTGACCGGCGTCGGCGGCGGCACTTTTGCAGCCGGACAGAACTACAAGGCAAGTTTCCATGGCCTGCCGACGTTCATTCCATACCTCGGGAAGGACTACCCGCACAACCAACCGCTCGCGTTCAACACGCGGTCCATCCTCGTAGGCGGCGTCGAGCAGATCGTCGACAATGCACCTGGACGGCGCTTCACCGACGATCGCTACGAGCTGGTCCACGGCAGCATTGTTGAAGCCTACGACGTGCGCGTCGAAGGCCTGGAGCAAACCTACACCTTCACGCAACGAATGCCGGCTGGTGACCTTGAGATCGTCTGTGGCGTCGAGTCACAGCTCGTCTTGACCGAGACCCGCGGCACTCCAGCCACGGTGCATTTCCACGACGCTTCTGGAACGGAAATTTTGACTTACGGCGAAGCCGTGGTCTTCGACGCTGCCGGCCGTCGCGCGGCCGTGCAGACGACTGCTTCGGGCACAGAGATTCGGCTCAACGTGCCTGCCAGCTGGTTGGCAGACGCCAAGTATCCCGTCACCGTCGACCCTCTCGTCTCCGTGACTCTAGGTGCCCAGCTCGGCGGCCAACTCCAAACCATTGATTCCACACGAGACGATGGCGGCAACGACATCTACGTCGCGTACACCCGTTTCGCGTCGGCAGCTGATGAAGACCTGTTCATCCGCGGCTACATGGACGACTTCACCGGGAACACCACCGTCTTCGCTGACCTCGACAACACGTGGGACACGCAACACCCACAAATCGCTGTCGCGGGAAGTCCTGTGAAGATCGTCGCAGCGTTCAACCGCCGGTTCGCAAGCAACACGTCCGCCATTCGTTTGCACTACCGCAACACGAACGACTTCGTTCTAAACACGAACGTGACCGGCCTCGGCAACCCGGCAGGCACCCAAACCTGGCGTGCTGACATTGGTGGCACGACGCTTAGTAGCTCAGGCGACTTCATGCTGGTGACCTATCAGCAAGACGTTGGCGTAACTCTCGCGAACACCACAAACAGCGGGATTGGCTGCCGAGTGATGGACATCACTGGTGCAATCCCCACGACTGTCGGAACTTCATTCGTGATTCCCGTGAGCGCCACCAGCGATGCAGAGCGTCCCTCGGTGAACCAGATCGCAACGGGAAGCGGCACTTCGACCACATGGATCGTGGCCTACCAGCGCTACGACAACAACATCATCGACGATGACTGGGACATCAACGCAAAGCAGGTCGACGCAAGTGGCAATGTCTCTACCGCGACCTGGTTTCCGACCGACGGCGGCGCCGCACCGACCTCGCACCGGCTCGGACCGCAGATCGCTGGCCGCGGCGGCCGCTATGGCGTGGCGTTCTCACGATCCACGCGGGCAGACGTGAACTTCAAAACGGCCCTGATCAACGGCCATGCCTTCGACTTCGAGCGTTTCGATTGGCCGATTGGCGGATCGATCGACAGGTCTCCGGCCGTCGAACACTGGCCGTACACCATCGATCGTCGGTGGGAAAGTGGCGCCTGCGCCTACGACCACGACAGCCGGTCGCATTGGGCATACACCAACCGCAGCAACGCCAACTTCGGAGGCACGGGCAGCTCCTACGTTGAACGCGCGGGCTACACCGGCGGTGAGCTGGAAAACGTGACGACGTTCTCTCCAACCGCCACCGACCAAGCGTTGCAGGGTGGCATCACCTACGACGACGACGCCGACGACATGGTCGTGACTTTTGGCGACCAAGTGCTAAACGGCCAGGTGAGCGCGACGACCCAGGTGATGAGCCTCGCCCGATTTGACTACCCAGCCCCTGTCGGACCTGTTGCGGTCACTGGGGTTAGCTGCAGCGCCGCGACGATTTCATGGTCTGGCTTCGGTGGTGCCGCGCAACAAATCGGTTCGGAGTTCTCCGGCCCACGGGTGAGCGGCGCTCCGGCAGGTTCGGCGCACCTAATCGTCGTGAGTCTGAACCGGACCAACGTGGCGATCGTCGGATCTGGCGTTGGCTTTGGCTGCCGCCTGTTGGCCAGCCTTAACGCTGGCTACCTCGGACTCCTACCACTGCAGGTGGGCGCGAACATCACCGTTCCGCTCCCAATCCCGGAGTCCATCGGTCCCTTGACGTTGATCTTCCAGGACTTCCACACCAACGCCGCTGGATCGCAATTCCTGAGCACGCAGCGCCTAGAGGTGCCGCTCACCAAGTAGAGCATTGATGGAATGCGCGATGCGGAATCCCGCATCGTGATCTACGAACCAGGGCTCGTTCCGCGATGCGGAACGAGCCCTGGTTCGTTTCGGCAGGAGTGATGGGGAGAGTTCGCATAAAGAGTCG
>CBESZZ010000139.1:0-8302 GCA_965534055.1 uncultured bacterium
TGGTCAGCGAGTCGTCACCTGGGTCAACTCGTACTGCTTCCAATGCGAGCAGTTAGTCTTCGACAGTTCGACGTGTGGCCACGCTGCTAGGCTAGCTCGAAGTTTGGTTGAGAACACGCTCGGGAGTCCTGTGCTGTCGGGATCGCGTCATGCGCCGCCTTGATACCGTCGATGGCTCGCTGCCGCCGTGATGGAGACACCCATTTCCATGGGTCTACTAGTCCCCAGGTGCACAAGACCGTGCGGGCGAGTGAGTCTGGAACGATTCTTGCCGAGGGCGCGTCATGCAATCGATGACCCCGGCCGCTGTCCTCGCCCTAGTCTCCGGTCTCGTGACCGCAGGATTGAGTCAAGCGCCCCTGCGCTACCAGGCAGTGGAGGGGGGGCTTGGCGGAGCATTCGAGAGTTTTGCGGTTGCGGGTGACTTCGATGGAGATGGAATCACCGACCTCCTCGGCGGCGACTTAGAGCTCGCTCGAGGCCTCGGTGAGGGAGAGTTCGCAGAGCCGATTCCGTTCGGAACGCCCAGCAACGGCGAGGCGGTACAGCGAGCTTTGGTTGCCGACTTCAATCGCGATGGTCGGGACGACTTGGTGCTTGTTCTGAGCTCGTTCCTGTTTAGCTACGTCGAGTACTTCCACTCCACGACACAAGGTCTGCAGCGTCAGGTGCTCCCAAGCGGTGGTGGGCTTGGTGGATGCGGGGGAAGTTTGATCATTCCCGTCACGAGTGATGTGAACAGTGATGGCTGGCCGGACCTGATGTTCGCGGGCACGCACTGCATCGGCTCGTCATCGTTGCCAGCACCGCCTTTGTTGTTGTTGGGTGGTCCGACGGGTCTCCAAGCTGCTTCGCTTCCAAGTGTTGCGCTGGCTCCTGTTGGTGCTTGGATCGCGGACATGGACGGGGACATGGACCTAGATCTTGTGTTCCTACAGGTGGAAGGGTTGGCGGGTACTCAACCTAGCGGCCGCATCGTGGTTCTGCGGCAGGATCCGGGGATGCAGTTTGTCGCCAACGTCGCGCTGGCCAGCTCCCCCGTGCATCCTCAGATCTTCGCCAACGGACTGGGAGATCTCACGGGTGACGGGCTACCCGACATCTTGTCTTTGAATTCCGGGTCGACCGGTGAAGTGCTGGTGAACGCGGGCAACGGTGTTCTGGTGCAGGGGCCTTCGACCCCTCCGGTGCGTCGGATCTCCCAGCTTCGCGTCACCGATGTAGACGGTGATGGAACCGCGGAGGTTCTCGTGCGCCAGGAGATCTCCGCATTCGAAGTCTGGGAGTTGGTCGCCGGGAGCGTCCAGGTTGTCGCCGAGTACGGTGTTCGATTGGCAGGTGCGGCCCGTCAGTTCCGTCATGGACCGTGGTTCGTTGGGGACGTCGACGATGATGGCGATATCGACACGGTGCTCTCCAGGGCACTTTGGTTTGGTGACCAAACGCGCGCTTTTGAACCTGTGGTCTCCGCGCCGGACGTTGGTTTGCCCTTTG
This sequence comes from uncultured bacterium, assembly GCA_965534055.1. Lineage (GTDB taxonomy): Bacteria > Planctomycetota > UBA1135 > UBA1135 > UBA2386 > CBESZZ01. Next base: position 1,495 of record CBESZZ010000139.1, read on the forward strand.
GAGAGTTTGTGGACTTTGATGGCGACGGGTTAGTGGACCAAATCGCGTTGGGGGACACGGGGCTTGCACTGGCGATCAACGATGGCGCGGGAAGGATGGTTCCAGATCCCACGGCGCGCTTTCCTGATCTTGGCGAGGTTGGGTTCGCGCATGTTCGACCGGTGGACTTCGATCGGGATGGAGACACGGACCTGATGCTGTTCCGAACCGCCCAAGCAGGGGGTGTGAATCAGATCTTGCTGAACGACGGGAATCGTCGATTCTCAGTTGGTGTGGCGTTGCCCGGCCACAGCGACGTGAAGCGTAGTTTTGCAGTCGATCTAGACCGTGATGGCGACGAAGACATCGTGTTGATTCAGCCCACGTCAAACGGTTTCGAAATCGAGATGCTGCGCAACGACGGTCCGAACTCATTCGGTCGGACCCTGCTCTACACGCAACCTGCGCTCTCCGACGCCATTCCGTACGACGTCGACCAAGATGGAGACTTGGATCTCGTCGTCACCGGGATCTCTCAGACTCCAAGTGGGGGCAGTCGCCTCCTACTCAATGATGGCGTTGGCAACTTCGCAATTGCTCAGGGTTTTCCCGTCGTGTTCGCCTGGTCCGTCGCAGCAGGAGATCTCGACGCCGATGGTGATACGGACTACGTATTCGACGGGACGGTCGTTTGGAACCAAGCGGGTTCGTACACGACAGCGCCTCTGACCCAGGGAACGGCGGTGTTCGTGTGGGGGATTACCAATCCAGACAAACAAGGTCGCGCGGACGTTGTGGTGTCGGAAGGGGCAAACCTGTCGGTGTACAGGTTCGCTTCGGCCGGCGGCTTCCTACGCATTGAACAAGGTGTGCGGCGCATTGCTTGGCCACAGTTTCCAGCCCGGAGTCTGTTGGTCGATGTGGATGGAGACGGAGACAAGGACGTGGTCGCCGCACGGGGCATCTACCAAGATGTGAGTTTTCAACTGACGCGGCAGGGTCTGCCGCGGATCGGTCGAACGACGACCGAAGTGGTGCTTGGTCCACCTCAATCGGTCGTGCTACTCAGTGCGGCGTTTGGCCGGGTGTCGCTAGCTCGACCACCGTTCGGCACCCTCTATTTGGACCCCGCAAGCCTGGTGGTCGTAAGCGCGAGGTTGATGCCAAACAGCGGTCGTCTCGAAGTCGCGGTTCCGATTCCCAATTCCGTGGGGCTCTTGGACATCGAGGTCTTTTGGCAGGCGCTGTTCCCTAACGACCGCGTGTTCAGCAACGTCGAGCCGTGGCGAATCGGTCGGCGTTAGATCGATTCTTGTTGAGAAGCGATCGCGGGCCGGAGCCGTTGCCGGTACGACGTCGACGTGAACCATCCATCAACCGTTGCTTCTCCGCTGGCAGTCGCCCTTCTTGTTTGCTCCGGATTTGTGGGCTGCGCGCAGCAGGCGGACGTGTCGAGCCGTCCGATGGCGCAACTCGACAGGTTTTCCAGTCACCAAGACTCTTCAATTGCGCGCCCACTTCAAAGAGTGAGCCTCAAGAGCGCGGGATTCGACGCAGACCTCGCCAGCAAAGTGCGCGAGCACCTGCAGGGTTGCATCGAGTCCCGGGTCTTCCCCGGCGCGGTCGTGCTGATTGCGCGCAGGGCCGAAGTGGTTCTTGAGATGCCCGTGGGGCACGAGACCTACGAGCCCGACGCTGCGCCCATGCGCGTCGACTCGCTCTTCGATTTGGCGTCGCTCACCAAGGTGTGCGCGACCACTCCGGCGGTGCTTCGGTTGGTGGACGCCGGCAAGCTCAGCTTGGAGACGAAGGTACAATCTGTGTTGCCGGAGTTCCGCGGTCCGGGCAAAGAAGTAGTCACCGTGCGTCATCTGCTGACCCACACCGGTGGACTGGTGGCCTATGTGCGGTTTTGGCGAACCGTGCAGGGTCTGGAGGGGGACGCAAGGCGCGCGGCGATCCTGCGGGCTGCTGCTGAAGAGGGGCTGCGCACCGAGCCCGGCACGTCCACGCGCTACAGCGACGTGGGTCTCATCCTGCTGATGCATCTCGTTGAGCGGGTCGTCAAGGAGCCGTTCGAAGTGTTCGTGGAGCGCGAAGTCTTCACGCCCCTGGCTATGAGTCGCGCGACTTATGGCAACAGCGGTGAACCGCTACGCGCCGTGCCCACCGAAGAGGTGGAAGAGCGCGGGGGCTTGGTTCGCGGTTTCGTACACGACGAGAACGCTCATGCGCTTGGCGGTGTCTCTGGTCACGCAGGGCTCTTTGCGACGGTGCGCGATGTGTTGCGGTCCACGTTTCCCTACCGCGGGATGGCGCCGGGCTACTTGTCCGACGCGCTGGCCACCGCGGCGATTGAGCGCGCGGAAGTCGTCGCCGGCAGCACCCGGTGCCTGGGATGGGATACGCCCCCGGGGCCGGGTGGCTGGTGGGGCGGCACGTTTCCGCCGCGGACATTCGGGCACACGGGCTTCACCGGGACGTCGGTTTTCTGCGATCCAGAAAGCCAGCTGTGTGTGGTGCTTCTGACCAATCGTGTGCATCCCACGAGGGTGAATGCGCGCATCAGTCCTGCCCGTGCGCGGCTGCACGAACTGGTTCTGGCGTCGTTCGATCGGCCTTGATCGCGGGTTCGCTCGGGTCGCGCGCTGTCCCGGGCCGAAAGGTGTCTGGAGAAACCAGGAGAATCTGGCCGCTCGGAGTGTCGTGGCCTTGCCATCGGGCCCCCAACCGGCGCAAACTCCCCGTCTTGCGAAAGCTGCCGATGGTCGGCGGCTTTCGGACTTCGAGAACCCAACAGAGGAACGTCCCCGCAGATGACGATTGATACGAATGGCGCGTCCTGATCGCCGCCGCAGTGCCCCCCCGGTGCGCGGCCCGAGGATCAACAACCAGATCCGCATCCGGCAGATCCGAGTCATTGACGACGAAGGCAAGCAGCTCGGCGTCATTGAAACCTCAGACGCGCTCGCTTTGGCTCGGCACAAAGAGCTGGATCTCGTCGAGATCGCGCCGAACCAGCGGCCCCCCGTGTGCCGCATCATGGACTTCGGCAAGTTCAAGTACGAGCAGAAGAAGAAGGATCAAGCCAGCAAGCGCAAGCAGCACCAGTCCACCGTCAAGGAGGTGCGTGTTCGCCCGAAAATCGGCGAGCACGATGTCCTCGTGAAGCTCAAGGCCGCTCGGCGGTTCCTGGAGCAGGGCGACAAGGTGCAGCTCATTTGCTTGTTCCGTGGTCGTGAGCTCGCTCACAAAGACGTCGCGCACAAAGTGCTCTTCGGTGTCTTTGAGCGCCTGGACGATATTGCCAAAGTCGAGGTTCCGCCGCACATGGAAGGTCGGCGGATGGTGATGCTCATCTCCAAGAAGTAGCCCGCCCCGCGCGAGTGATTGCCGGGGTCTCGGGGTCGCGCAGCCAAAGCGTTTGGTTGCGCGATCCTTCACGTTTCCGCGCCACCGTCGCGCGATTCAGCGAGCCATGTCTAGCGACACAGAGACCAGCCGTCCCGCATTGGATTCCGCGGGATTCGACTTTGAAGAGAAGTTCGGCGTCAACGCCGCCTACGTCGAGAAGGTGTGGGAGGACTACCGCGCCGACCCCGCCGGGGTCGGAGACGAGTGGCGCCAGTTCTTCGACGATCAGTTGCCCGAGTCGATGCGGGCAGTCGCCGCGCCACAGCCTGCTGCTGCAGATGCCAAGGCACCGGCCAAACCGGCAACGGCAACCACCAGCGACAGCGAAAATTTCACGCGACTGACGGGTGTTGCCGGGCGGATCGTCAAGAACATGGAGGCTAGCCTGGCGGTGCCGACCGCTACCTCCGCGCGGGAGTTTCCGGTCAAGGTGCTGGAGGAGAACCGCAAGATCATCAACCAGTACCTGGCCTCACGCTTCCTAGGGAAGGTCAGCTACACGCACCTCATCGCCTGGGCGATGGTGGAAGCGCTGAAGGAAGTGCCCGCGTTGGCGGCGTCCTATGTCGTGGTCGACGGGAAACCGAATCGCCGGGACCCCGTGGCGCTTCACCTCGGGTTGGTGATCGACCTGCCAGGCAAGGGCGGCAAGCGCAGCCTGGTGGTGCCGAACGTCAAGAACTGTCAGTCACTCGATTTTGCCGGCTTCTGGTCGGCCTACAACGCCATCGTGAAGCGTGGTCGCGACGGCAAGCTCACGCCGGATGACTTCGCGGACACAACGTGCACGCTCACCAACCCCGGTACGATCGGCACAGTGAGTTCGCTGCCGCGTCTGATGCTCGGGCAGGGTTTCATTCTGGCCACCGGCGCGATCGGTGTGCCCGCGGCGTATCAAGGTGCTGCACCCGAGACTCTCAACGAACTCGGCATCAGCAAGGTCATGACGATGACCAACACCTACGACCACCGTGTCATCCAAGGTGCGGAGTCGGGGCGGTTCTTGGCGCGCATGCATGAGTTGCTGTGCGGCGAACACAACTTCTTCAGGCTGGTGTTCCGATCATTGAACGTGCCGTATCGACCAGTGTCGTTCAGGGTTGACCGTCATGTCGGAGCCTTGGGAGCAACCCGCGAAGCGCAGGCTATGGAACGCGCGGCGCAGGTGATGACCTACATCCGCAGCTATCGGGTGCGTGGCTGCATGCTCGCGGACCTCAACCCGTTGCAGTACCGCCCAGCCGATCATGCAGACCTAGATCTGTCGACCTACGGCTTGACGCTCTGGGACAAGGACCGCGTGTTCTTCTCCGGTGGGGTCACGAAGAAGCCGTTTGCGCCGCTGCGCGAAATTCAAGCAGTGCTGCACGCCACCTACACCAGGAAGGTGGGGCCGGAGTTCATGCACATCTCCGACCCCGAACGTCGCAAGTGGCTCGTTGGGAAGATGGAGGGGCAACGCAACGAGGAAGAGCTTCCTCGCGAGGTGATGCTGCGCGTGCTCGATGAGCTCGTGGAGGCTGAAGCGTTCGAACAGTTCCTCCACCAGCGATTCGTGGGGCACAAGCGCTTCTCGCTGGAGGGCGGCGAAACCCTGATTCCGGCGATGTCGGCGCTGTTGACCAAAGCTGCGGAGCTCGGCGTGCGCGAGGCGGTCCTTGGCATGGCGCACCGCGGGCGGATCAACGTGCTCGCACACATTCTGAAGAAGCCGCTTGAGCGCATCTTCTCTGAGTTCGAAGGGCACGTGGACCCGCAGGTCGACCAGAGTTCGGGAGACGTGAAGTACCACCTCGGTGCCCATGGCAAGTTCGACACGCCGGGCGGCCAGGAGGTCGAGCTCTACCTCGCCTGCAACCCGAGCCATCTCGAGGCCGTGAATCCGGTCGTCGAAGGCATTGTGCGCGCAAAGCAGGAGCGTTCAGCCAGCGAAAATCCCAAGGCGGAAGTGCTGCCGATCTTGATCCACGGCGACGCGGCGTTTGCTGGTCAAGGAGTGGTGTCCGAGACGCTGCAAATGTCGCAGCTCGAGGGGTTCGAGACGGGCGGCACCATCCATCTGATCGTCAACAACCAGATCGGCTACACGACGTTGCCCGAAGACGCGCGTTCCGCACCGTTCTGCACGGACATCGCGAAGATGATCCAAGCACCGGTGTTCCACGTGAACGGCGACGATCCACTGGCCGCGGTGCGGATGGTGCGGTTGGCGATGGAGTATCGACAGACGTTCCGGGCGGATGTCGTCGTTGACATCGTTTGTTATCGCCGACACGGCCACAACGAGGGCGACGAGCCCAGCTACACGCAGCCGCAGATGTACGCGGCGATTCACAGCCATCCTTCGGTGCGGAAAATTTATCAGGACTACCTGGTGCGTTCCGGCGTGCTGGAAGAGAAGGACCTCGCTGAATTCGAAGACGAGGTTCAGAAGCGTCACCGTGCCGTGCTCGATCAGGTCCGGAATGCCGAGTCGCCATCCGTGGAGCTACGCGACGAAGCGCAGGAAGAGGCCTGGGAAGCGCAGATCGAGCCGGTTTCGGAGAGCACGCTGCGCGATCTGCAAGACAGGCAGCTGAATTGGCCCGAAGAGTTCCAGCCGATGGACAAGCTCCGTGGGATTCTCGAGCGTCGTCGCGACATGGTGGAGGGCAAGTTCCCCATCGACTTCGCCACCGCGGAAGCGTTGGCGTTGGCTTCGCTGTTGACGTCTGGCCGGCGGGTTCGGTTCGCGGGCCAGGACACGCAACGCGGCACGTTCTCGCAGCGGCACGCGGTGCTTCACGACGAAGCAACCGGTGAGACTTGGACGCCCTTGGCGAACCTGGCCGACGATCAGGCGTCGATCTCGATCTACAACAGCTTTCTAAGTGAGGAGGCCGCACTGGGCTTCGAGTACGGCTACAGCTTGATCATGGATGACGCGCTGATCGCGTGGGAGGCGCAGTTCGGAGACTTCTGCAACGGCGCGCAGATCCAGATCGACCAGTTCTTGGCGGCGGGCGAAGCCAAGTGGGCAGAGACGTCGGACCTGATGTTGCTACTGCCACACGGCTACGACGGTCAGGGACCGGAGCACAGTTCGGCGCGCCTCGAACGCTTCCTGCAGCTCTGCGCAGAGAACAACATGCGGGTGGTCTACCCGTCGACATCAGCGCAGTACTTCCATCTGCTGCGCCGTCAGGCGTTGGACGACACGCGCAAGCCGCTCATCGTCATGACGCCGAAGAGCTCGCTGCGAATGAAGGCCGCGGGATCGACCCTGGCAGAACTCGCTGACCCAGCTGGTTTCCGATCCGTGCTCGACGATCCAAGCGTGGAGAACCCGAACTCGGTGCGCCGCGTGGTTTGCTGCACAGGCAAGCTCTACCACGAACTCAACAAAACGCGGGGAGACAGGCGTGATGTTGCGATC
>CBESZZ010000140.1:0-8270 GCA_965534055.1 uncultured bacterium
GCCCACCTGAGCTCCGTGACCGGCGGCTCGGTCCTGGAAGGCGACGTGCGCATGATCGGCGGCACGGTGCTCCACGGCGACGTGTTGCAGCCCGACGGCTATCTACCCTTCTACGAGACCACGATCACCTGCATCCCCGAAGGCGGGGATCGCCGGGACTTCATCGGTTGGATCTTGCCGAAGACCGACCAGGTCAGCGCCTCGCGCTCGGTGTGGTCGTGGCTGAAGCCCAAAGAGCGCTACGTCATGGACGCGCGCATTCACGGTGGCCACCGCGCCATGGTGAACATCGGTTCGATGGAGGCGGTCATGCCGCTCGACATCTTCCCCACGTATTTGGTGCGTGCGATCCAAGCCAACGACTTGGAAGAAGCGCTCAAACTCGGATTGCTCGAAGTCACGGAAGAGGACGTCGCACTGTGCACGTTCGTTGATCCGTGCAAGACCAACGTCGGCCCCATCGTTCGGAAGGGCTTGGACATGTACGAGTCGGACTTCTGACCCATGCGCTTCCTACGCAAGATTGTCGACAAGCAGGAATCACTGCACAAAGCCCCGGACGCGCCGCTGCACAAGGTGTGGCCGCTGTTGGACGCGGGCGAAACGTTCATGTTCTCACCGTCGGAGAAAGCTCCGAAGACCGGTGGGCCGCACGTGCGCGACTACGTGGATCTCAAGCGCGTGATGGCCACGGTCATCCTCGCGCTGCTCCCCGCCATCGCGTGGTCGATCTACAACACCGGCGTGCAGCACTTTGAGCTGATCGCCCAAGGGGGGATGATCGACGGCGCGGGCTACATGAGCGGCTGGCTGCAAGGGTTGCTCTTCGGCGCGCACTATGCTCCGAACGTGGCGGGGCCCACCTTCATGGACCTGGTGATCTACGGCATCCAGAAGATGGCGCCGATCATCGTCGTGAGCTACATGGTCGGGCTGCTCATCGAGGGCCTGTTCGCGGTGATTCGCAAGGAAGAGGTCAGCGAGGGTTACCTCGTCACCGGCATTCTGATCGCGCTCATTGTTCCGGCGTCCATTCCGCTCTGGCAACTGGCGGTTGCGGTGGCGTTTGCCGTCGTGCTCGTCAAAGAGGTCTTTGGCGGGACGGGCATGAACATCTTCAACGTCGCGCTCATGGCGCGCGCGTTCCTGTTCTTCGCGTATCCCGCGCAGATCAGTGGCGACTCGGTGTGGGTGTCCGGCAACGGCGACACCGGCCTGGTTGACGGAATGTCGAAAGCCACGCCGCTGGCCGTTGGCGCACAAGCCAAGGTTCAAGCTGCCCACGATCAGATTGCCATTGGCGCCGCAGGTGTCTCCGAGCACGTCTCGCCGGAGACCGCGGTGGGCTATCTCCAGGATGGAGATGGCGTGAAGTACTTCGCCGACGCCAGCGATGCAATTCGCGAGGCGGGCTACACCTGGTGGGAGATGTTCGCGGGTTTGATCCCCGGCTCGGCCGGCGAGACCAGCGCGCTATGCGCGTTGATCGGTGCCCTGCTGCTCGTTGTGACCGGGATCGGTTCGTGGATCACGATGGTGTCGGGAGTGATTGGCCTGCTGGTCACCGCCGTGATCATGTTTGTGTTTGCCGGCGGCCTCGATGGCATCGGCAGCGTGTCACCCATGGATCACCTGGTGATGGGGGGCTTTGCTTTCGGCATCGTGTTTATGGCCACCGACCCGGTCTCCAGCCCGGAGTCGAGTCGCGGTAAATGGGTCTACGGTTTTCTGATCGGCGCGGTGACCGTCATGGTTCGTGCGGTCAACCCGGCGTATCCCGAAGGGGTCATGTTGGCGATTTTGTTGCTCAACGCGTTTGCACCGACGATCGATCACTTCGTCGTCGCGGCAAACATGAAAAGAAGGAAGGCGCGCCTTGGATAAGAACAGCCCTAGTTACGTCATCCTCTTTGCGATGGGGATGTGCGTTGTTCTGAGCGTCTTGCTCTCGGCTTCGTACGGCATGCTCAAGCCGACCATCGACGCCAACAAGGAGTTCGACCGGCAGAAGAACGTGCTCAAGGCGGTCGGCCTCTACGACCCGGCAACCGATGCGGAGGTCACTCGCGCTCAGCTCGAGCAGACCTACAAAGATCGCATCGAGAGCTTGATCGTGAAGCGCGAGACTGGCGAGTTCGTCGAGAAGAGCGCTACGGAGCTGGCCGCCGAGCTCAAGACGGACTCCAAGATCCGCGACTTCCGTCAGCGCACGTATCTGGAGGTCTACCGACAGACCAACGAAGCTGGCGAGACCGTCGCTTGGTGTCTGCCGACTCTGGCCTACGGCCTGTGGAGCTGGCTCGACGGCTTCATGGCCGTGACGCCTGACGGCCGCGAAGTGGTCGGCATTACCTACTACCAGCACGGCGAGACGCCGGGCCTGGGCGGTGAAGTCGACAACCCGACTTGGCAAAAGCAGTGGGAGGGCAAGCAGCTTTTCGACGCCAAAGGCCGCCTGGTCTCCGTCACCGTCAAGAAGGGCAACATCAGCCCCGATATCGAAGCTGAGCAGCTTCACATGGTCGACGGCCTTTCCGGCGCAACCATCACGTCCAATGGCGTGTCGCGAGACACGAAGACCAACCTCGAGGCTTTCCAGCCCTTCTTCGTGAGGCAGCGATGACAGCAACTGCAGACGTACCAGCCACCGACGCTCCGAAGGTTGAGAAGCAACCGCTCTTCGGGCGCAAAGAGAAGCGGGCGGTGCTCGACCCGCTTTGGGACGACAACCCGATCTCCCTGCAGATGCTCGGCATCTGCTCGGCGCTCGCCGTCACGGTGAAGCTCGCGCCCACGTTGATCATGTGCGGGGCGGTCATCGTCGTGCTGTGCATGTCGAACGTGGTCATCAGCCTCATGCGCAACCTGATTCCCAACAGCATCCGGATCATCGTGATGCTCACGGTGATTTCGACGATCGTCACGATCGTCGGTTTGGTGCTGAACGCGACGATGTATGAGACGTCCAAGGCGATCTCCGTCTTCATCGCGCTCATCGTCACCAACTGCATCGTGATGGGGCGCGCGGAGTCGTTCGCAATGGCCAACCGCCCATGGCCCAGCTTCCTGGACGGCTTGGGCAACGCGCTTGGCTACTCATGGATTCTGATCGTGGTCGCCGTGGCCCGTGAACTTGGCGGTTCTGGCCAGGTGCTCGGCACGCAGATCATTCCGACCGATGCCTACTCCGGTTCGGTTTACGAAACCGGCTACATCAACAACGGCCTGTTCGTGCTCGCTCCGGGCGCGTTCATTCTGCTTGGCGTCATCGTTTGGGTGCAGCGCGCCATCTCTGGTTACAGCGCTCCCGATTGATCTGCTGCCTGCTGATCTGACCTAGCGTCGCTCGACGCTCCACCCGCACACCCCGCAGTCCTCGTCGCACCATGCTTTCCTATTTCCTCGCGCAAGCAGCCGCAGATCCCAACAGCATCTCGGGGCTCATCAGCCTCGCGGTCAAGGCGATCTTCGTTGAGAACATCCTTCTCGCCTTCTTCTTAGGAATGTGCTCCTACCTCGCGGTGAGCAAGCGCGTCGACACGGCGATTGGCTTGGGCTTCGCCGTGGTGTTCGTGCTCACGATCACGACGCCGGCCAACTGGGTGCTCTACAACTACGTTCTACGTGAAGGCGCCCTGAGCTGGGCCGGCATGGCGGATACGGACCTGAGCTACCTCGGTCTGATCTTCTACATCGCTGTCATCGCGGCGATGGTGCAAGTCGTCGAGATGGTGATCGATAAGTACAGCCCCACGCTATACGGCGCACTGGGCATCTTCCTGCCGCTCATCGCGGTGAACTGCGCGATCCTTGGATCGTCGTTGTTCATGGTCGAGCGGGACTACTCACTGGCGCAGGCCACGGTGTTCGGCTTCGGCTCGGGCATCGGCTGGTTCTTGGCCATCCTGAGCATGGCGGCCATTCGCCAAAAGCTCCGCACCGCGCACATCCCCGCGCCGCTCAAGGGCTTGGGAATTACGTTCATCGTCACGGGTTTGATCGCCATGGCCTTCATGACCTTCAGCGGGATTCAGCTCTAAGGGCGCGCCCATGAACATCCTCATCGCAGTCATCGCTCTGACCACCGTCATCCTCTTGTTGACGACGGTGCTGCTCTTCGCACAGAGCAAGCTCGTGCCGCAGGGTCTGGTGAAGCTCCTGATCAATGGCGACAAGGACAAGTCGCCTGAGATCAAAGCCGGCGGCACGTTGCTTAGCGCCTTGTCGCAGCAGGGAATCTTCCTGCCTTCGGCCTGCGGCGGCGGCGGCACCTGTGCCATGTGCAAGTGCCAGGTGTTCTCGGGCGGCGGCGACATTCTGCCGACCGAGCTCACACACATCTCGCGCGCTGAAGCCAAGGAGAGCTGGCGCTTGTCTTGCCAGGTCAAGGTCAAGCAGGACATGGACGTCAAGGTTCCGGACGAGGTCTTCTCGATCCGCAAGTGGGACTGCACCGTCCGTTCGAACCACAACGTCGCGACGTTCATCAAGGAACTCATCGTCGAACTGCCCAAGGGCGAGACGCTCGACTTCGAGTCCGGTGGCTACATCCAGATCGACGTGCCGAAGTACTCGGGGATCAACTACAAGGACTTCGACATCGAGAAGGAGTACCACCCCGACTGGGACCAGTTCAAGATCTGGGACAACGTCGCGAACAACCCGGAAGAGTGCTTCCGGGCCTACTCGATGGCGAACCATCCGGCCGAGGGCAACATCGTGATGCTCAACATTCGGATTGCGTCGCCGCCGCCACGCACCGAAGGCATCCCGCCAGGCATTTGCTCGAGCTACGTGTTCGGCCTCAAGCCCGGTGACAAGATCACGATCTCGGGTCCCTACGGTGAGTTCTTCATCAAAGAGACCGAAGCCGAAATGGTCTACATCGGTGGTGGAGCCGGCATGGCGCCGCTGCGCAGCCACATCTTCCACCTGTTCCACACGCTGAAGACCGGCCGCAAGGTGAGCTACTGGTACGGCGCGCGGAGCAAGCGCGAGATGTTCTACACGGACCACTTCGAGAAGATCGCGAAGGAGTTTCCGAACTTCAGCTACCACGTCGCGCTGTCTGATCCGCTGCCGGAAGACAAATGGACGGGTTACACCGGCTTCATCCACCAGGTTGTGCAAGACAACTACCTGAAGGATCACGCGTCGCCCGACGAGATTGAGTACTACCTCTGCGGCCCACCGATGATGCTGAGTGCGGTGCAGGGCATGCTCTACGACCTGGGCGTTGAGCAAGAGCAGATCGCGTTCGACGACTTCGGCTCTTAGTCCGAGCTGAGCATGCGCCTTCGCCGAACACCGCGTCGCGAATCTTCGCTGCGCGGTGTTTCACTGTACGTCGCATGCCTAGGCGCCGTTTCGGTGTCGTTTGGATGCGGCGAGGAGGCACAGCGTGTCCCCGTGTTGCTCCAGGGCGATGCGATGGGCACGAAGTTTCGCGTCGTGTGCTTCAGCTCTCAAGACCGGCCGGTGAAGCGCGCATCGCTGCTCGCAGGGTTTGTCGCGGAGATCGATCGCTTCAGCGCGACGTTCAGTACCTACATCTCCGACTCGGAGATCAGCCGGTTCAACGCACATCGAAGCGGGGCGCCATTTACGGTCAGCGATGACCTGCGGGATGCGGTGGTGGCTTCGATCGAGTGGTCGCTCGCCACTGACGGCGCGTTCGATCCAACCGTCAAGCCGCTGCGTGACGTCTACGACGAAGCCAAGCGAGATGCGCGTGTGCCAACCGCCGTGGACCTGGACGCGGCCAAGGCGCATGTCGGCGTCGACAAACTGCACGTCGACGGCAACGCGCTGACCAAGCGAGATCCGCGCCTGCAACTGGACCTGAACGCCATGGCCAAAGGCCTCGGCGTCGACCGCCTTTCCGCATGGCTGACCGCGCAAGGCTTCAGCGACCACATGGTGGACATCGGCGGCGAGATCGTTTGCTCGGGTAGCAAGCCTGGGGACGTGCCCTGGGTGCTCGGCGTGGAGAACCCTGACGCGGGGGCTGGAGCTGCTCCGGGTTCGCAGCCAACCACACGCGTGCTGGAGCGTGTACCGATGCGGTCGGGTGCGCTCGCGACCAGCGGCACCTACCACAACTACATTGCTCTGCCGTCCGAGCGGGCTGCTTCGGCCTCCGGGGCTGAACCCGCGCCCACCGGCGCAGACGTGGTCCTGACGGTGGATCGTGCGGTGCGCCATCATCTTTTCGACCCTCGCACTGGGCGGAACCCGGACCACGCAGTCGTGGGCGTGACGGTCTGGGCGCCGGATTGCGTCACAGCCGATGCCATGGCGACGTCCTTTGCGATCTTGGGGCCGGAAGGCGCCGTGAAGGTCATTGCGGCGAGTCCCGTGGAGCTGTCGGTTCTGTTCCTAATGCGTGGGGTGGACGGCGGCCTGGTGATGGACCGATCCCTTTGGACACGGTGAAATGCCCGGCCACGCGGCTGCCGCCGCGCTCAGTTCCTCACGGATCACTGGCCCCCACGAACCTGTCATGCTCTGGACCACTCGTCGTTTCACCCTCGTTCTCGCCGCCACCTCCCTAGTCCTTGGATCAGGATGCACTCTCCCGACCGGCGCCGAGACACGATCCCTCCTGGGTGAACCGCTTTACCCACCCGAGGTCGAACCTTCTTCCGAAGCGTCGATCACCACGCAGCTGCGTGCGGCGACTGCGGCATGGCAGCGCGATCCGACGGATCTGGATCACGTGATTCGGTATGGTCGCTTGACGGCTTTGTCAGGCCACTACCGCGAGGCCATCGACATCTTCACCGAGGGGCTGCGACTTCACCCCCAAAGTCCACGTCTCTTCCGTCATCGCGGCCACCGCTACCTAACGCTGCGTGAGTTCGAGATGGCCCGTGACGACTTGCGCCAAGCGAAGCGATTGACCGAGAACTCCGCCGACATGCTCGAAGAGAGCGCGACCAATGCGAACGGCGCGCGGCGCACAACGCTGCACTTCAACATCGGCTTCCTGCTCGGACTCGCCGACTACATGGAAGGCGACTATGAGTCGGCGGAGCGCACCTTCCTCGGTTGCCGCGGCAAGGTCCGCAATGACGACCAGCGGGTCGCGCTCACCAACTGGCACTACCTGACGCTGCGCCGGCTAGGCAACGACGGTCAAGCCATCGCGATTCTGGACGGGATTGAGCGCGACATGGATGTCCGCGTGAACCGCGACGACCATCGCTTGTGCCTGATGTACTCCGGGGAACTCTCGGCCGAGGCTTTGGAGACTTCACCGGGTTCTGCCGTCAGTGCAATCGGCTACGGCGTCGCCGCACACTCCATGCTCGAAAGCGACCTACCCCGTGCGGTCGCGGGTTACGAAGCGATCACCGCCAGAGGCGATTGGCCGGCGTTGGGCCACATGGCTGCTGAGGCAGACTTGGCGCGTCACATTCGTTACCGCGGCAACTAGTCGCGCGACGTTCGTCTCTGAGCGCGCGATTCGTGCGCTTCCTGTCCAAGCTGCCTGCGCGGCGAAATGGCCTGCGCGAATCTGCTTGGCGGGATGAGCAAAAAAAGAAACCCGGTGGGGCACCACTCCCCACCGGGCTCATCCCTGCCATTTACCGCGGCGAACCACGGTCCATGCGTTTCTTTCCACGCTCAACCTGAAGCACCTCCCGTGCCAGGCGTCTGGAAATTGGCCAGAACCCCGGACTCGAGCCCGGATTCGGCGACACCGAGGGGGTTTTGGACTCCATCCGAGCTTCGGGTGTTGCCGCCGTCGGTCCAACGGTTGTGAGCCCGTCGGCGGACCGTCGGCGGACCGTCGCCAGGCCGTCGGACGATGGACGTTGTGCGTCCGGCGGCCGACGGCAAGCGCTCTGCGCCGCGATCTTGGCCGCGATCGCGCAGCTCTAGCCCTGAGGTCAGTGCGTGCTTGAGGCGTGCGCAGCGGCCCCGAAGACGCTCCACGAGAGGTCCCAAGCTGGCCGAGCTCTCATTGCCTGCCTGGGTTGGCTAGGGATCGGTTTTCGACGCGTCGTTGTTGGCGGACTCCGCGCGTTTCGCTCGCTCCCAAGCCTGGTCCAGCGTGGACTCGTCGGCACCTTTCAGCCGGTCGCCGAGTTCCGCTTCTACGTGTTGGAAGCGCGCGGAGAAACGGTCGACCGTGCGACGCAGCGCCATCTCGGGGTGCACGCCGGCGTGCCTCGCCCAGTTCACCAGGCTGAACAGAACGTCGCCGAGCTCTTCCTCGATTCGGCGTTCTAGGTCCGGTTGCTCTGCGCCCCCGGGCGCTGCGT
>CBESZZ010000141.1:0-8259 GCA_965534055.1 uncultured bacterium
GCCATCGCCGGCGCTTGGGTCGCAGTGGTCGCCGTCCATGGCGGTGCGCGGGCGCTGGATTCATCCCGCGCGGCATTCCCCACCATGGCGTTCACGCTCTGCACGTTGATCGCGACGAGCGCTTGGCTACGGATGGCCGCAACGCGCGGTGCGCTTGTCGCTCTGGTGATCGCAACCATTTGGATTGCGTGCACGGCACAGAGCAGCGCCCGCCACAAGGCCCCCGTCGCGTCTTGGCGAAGGCGGGTTCTCCCGCTGGTCGCCGTGCTCTTCGGGCTCTTGATCGGGGAGCTGGGCAAGATTAGCCAACCCGCACCGCGCGACGTGGACCGCGTGACCCAGGACACCGCACGAGAATCTCCATCGCTCCTGCGCACCGCCTCCCTCGAAGTTCGCCGCGAGGTTTGGGGCAGTACTCTCAGCATGTGGGGCGATGCATTTGTGCTGGGCCACAGCACGGGCCAATTCAGGACCGTGTTCCCGATCTACCGCACATCGCGCGAGATCGAGATCTCCTCCGAAGGAAGACGCTTCCGCACAGAAGTTGAAACGGCACACAACGACTACCTACAGCTGGCCGCGGAAGGAGGCTTGGTCGCCGTTGTGCTGCTGCTAGCCGGCCTGAGTGGTGCGATCATCCGCAGACGCACGGTTCGCGTGGACTGGCCTGGCCGCGCCGCGGTTGCTCCCATCCTCGCCTTCGCCGCACTCGCGTGCATTCGTTCACCGCTGGGCAACGCTCCTGCCGCATGCCTCGCCGCAGCGTGCATCGGCTTGTCCTTGCGCTACGACATGCTGCGATCTTCGCGGCGCCTCTCGGCGCGTCGCCGCCGACAGGCTCTGAGCCTAAAGGGTCAGGCGATGCCCCCATGGATGTTGCGATGTTCACTGCGTGTATTCGGCACGGCCCTACTGGTCGTCGGCGTGTTGCCGGCGCTTGCACAGACCTTCGCTGCAGGGACCGTGCGACGGTTGGCGACTGAAGAGATCGGTTCGTCCACTCCACCAGCGACTTGGCTTGTCCCACTGGATCGAGCGCTGACAACCTGGGGAGGCAGCGCAGACCTTTGGTCCCTGCGCGGTTCGATGCGCAATTCGCTCGGCGTCGAGGGAGGCGCGGATGACTACCGACGGTCGAGTGCGCTCGCGCCGTACCGCGCATCAACGCAAATCGAGCTGGCCCGAGACGCCCTGGGCCGCAACGACCTAGCCACCGCTGCGACCATCTCCGCGCTGTTAATGCGGTTGGATCCGCTCGATCCCGAAGCCCGCGTACTCGCCTCGGCGATCGCACACCGCAAGGGCAGGACGGAGCGAGCGATCTGGCTCGTGAAGCGCAATCCACTCCCCCATCCGACGCTCTTGCCGCTGCTAAGCTCCCACTTCGAAGCCCTCGCCGCCGACTCCCGCCGCACCGGGCGTACTGAAGACGCACTTCAATACACCGCGGAAGCCGCGGCGAGTCATGCCGCGCGCGCGATCAACCTGGCTTTCGCGGACCCCAGCGCCGCCAACCTTGAAGCGGCACAAGCCGCGACCAAGACAGCCATCCAAGCGTTTGGGGCTGTGCCCTGGATCAACATGGACCAGCGCCCTGCGATCTACGCCGCTGCGACGTTCCTCACGCTCGATAGGCCGAACGCCGCCAACTCTGCCTTGGAGTCGGCCAAGCCAAGCTTGCTCGAACCCCACGACTTCGTGGAGCTGGACCAGGCGGTACGCGACGCGTTGGAGATCCTTCCCTCCGGACCCTCTCGCGTTCGGTAGCGGGACTGAAGCGTCTCCACGAGCAAGGCCATCGGCATCGAAAGGCGCATTCGCAGGACTCTCCAAGAGCAGGTCCCGAGGTCGCACCGCCGAGCTAGACCTACTTGCCTGAGCCCGCGTCGCTGGACTGAGGTTCCAACGCTTCCACTGGGGGCGCGGGAGACCCTGCGTTGCTGGCAATCGAAGCGAGCAACGTTGCGTAGTCATCCGCGACGCCAAGCGCATCGCTCAACGCGCCACACGATGCATGAGGCACATCGAACGGCGACTTCGGCATGGCGGCTTGCAGCACTTCCGCGAGACGCGAAGCCAGAATCACCATGCCCAACCGCGTCACGTGCAGGCTGTCCGATTGCAGGAGCGAACCCGCTGGCGCACGGAGGCTTTCACCGTTCTGTCCCACGAATGCGAAACCCTCGACTTTCAATTCGCGCACCCAAGACGAAAGCGGCACCACGGTGACGTGAGGTCGGGTCGTTGCCCATCCCCGCAATCGCTTGTTCAACGCGGCTTGGGTTTCCGCGTCCGGGATCTGCGCAGGCCGCAGCAGCCGAGGGCTTGCACCCGTCATGTCGGGGATGTCACCAAGCAGCATGGGCTTCTGCCACGCATCCAATAGCTCCAAGCACTGTTCGAGTCGTGCGAGTCGCGCGCCACTGTCTTCTTGGTGGCCGTAGGCGAACCAAAACGCGAAGTCAACCGCGACCAGAACGTTCGGATCGTCGCGCAACACTCGCCGCATCTGGTTCTGGCCGGTCCGCACGGGAGTTTGGAACATGAACTTGTCCGCGCGATGGCGCACGACCACCGGCCGCACCATGTCTGGCCACATCTTCTTCAGCACAGTGGGCAATGCGAAGGAATCGTTCTCCGGCGAACCACCGGTCAACGCACCGTCGACGAAGCCCGCGCTCACACTCGCACCGATGACCGTGATCTTGGGCCTTGGTGCTGGCGCCTCCGCCGAGCTCTGCGCGTGCGCGCTTGCCGACACGAGGAGCAGTCCAGCGAAGAACAAGCAGGCGAAGCGGGACGCGGACGGGCGAAACCCAGCGCGGAAGGATCGGTTCAAATGATGACTACCCATGAGGTTCTCGAAGTCTCGCATCCTGCGCAACTAGCTCCGACTACTTCCCGCCGCCGGGCCGGGACTCTGCTTTTGGCTTCGGTTGAGCCGCCGCGGCTTCGATGTCTTCGAGCAGATCTTCGTACTCGAACTCCGCGTCGACCGCACGACTCACCGCCGCCGCCGACGCGTGGGTCTTCGTCCACGGAGAATTCGGCATCACACGGCGGAGCACGTCCGCGATCCGCGTCGCAAAGATCGCCATGCCCAACCGCGAAACGTGCAGGTTGTCGCCTTGCAGCAGCGAACCTGCCGGCGCCTTGAGTCCCTCGCCCTTCTCGCCCGTGAACACGAAGCCATCGGTCTTGAGTTCGCGCAGCCAAGCATCGAGAGGCAGGATTGTCACGTTGGGTCGCGTCTTCGCCCACTCACGCATCCGGGCGTTCATCTGATCGCGCGTCTTGGCATCCGGAATCAACCGCGGCGAAAGCAAACGCCGACTCGCGCCTGTCATGTCCGGAATGTCGCCCAACAACAACGGCTTCTTCCAGGGCTCGAGCATCTTCAGGCACGCGTCCAGTGCCTGCAGCTTCTTGTCTTTCCACGGCGACCCGTAGGCGAACCAAAACGCGAAATCGACACCGATGAGCACGTCAGCGTCGTCACGCAGAGCCCACTTCATCTGGGTTTCACCAGACTGCCGCGGATGGCGAAACATGGCTTCCTGCGCGCGGTGCCCCACTTCAACCGGTTGCTTGAGCCCTGGCCACATCACCTTCAAAACGGCGGACAGCGACACGGAGTCATTCTCGGCCGAACCGCCGGTGAGCGGACCATCCACGAAACCCGCGCTCACGCTCGCGCCGATCACGGTGATTCTTGGCGCAGCAGCTGGCTTCGACACCGCGTCTTGACCAGGCAGCGAGACAACGCTCAGCGCGAGGGCAACGGCGAAGCAAGGAGCCTGCCGTCCGAGGTTGATCGCGCGAACACAGAGAGGTCGTCGAGAGGTCGCCATGACCGCGACGATAGCGGTGCCGGACGGATGCTGGTTGGTTTCCATTCCGCCGTGAGCAGCCATCTCGCTCGAAATCCCCACAGCGAGACCCGCTGCAACGAGTACCTTCCTGACGCCCATGTCCGCCCAGCCAAACCGCACCCACGTTTCGGTCTCGATCGTTGTCCCCGCCTACAACGAGGAGGCGACGATCGGCGACGTCGTCCGCGACTTCATCCAGCGACCGGAAGTCCACGAAGTCGTCGTCGTGGACAACAACTGCGCGGACGCAACCGCCGAACAGGCGACGGCAGCTGGGGCCCGAGTGATCGCCGAACCCCGGCCAGGATACGGCCAAGCCCTGCGCGCCGGACTCCAAGCGGCCACCGGCGACATCCTGGTCATGGTGGAAGCGGATGGATCGTTCCGCGCGGGTGATCTGCCGGTCCTGCTGGGCTATCTGCGCCGCGTCGACATGGTGCTCGGCAGCCGCACGCACCACGCGCTGGTCCAGCCGGGCGCCAACATGGGTTTCCTGCTCCGGCGCGGGAACTCCGCGATGGCGCGGTTCCTCGGCCTGCTGTGGTTCAAGGTCTTCGACCCCTCGCTTACCGACGTCGGCTGCACTTACCGTGCCTTCACCAAGGACGCCTACCGCACCATTCGCGAAGATCTCCGTGGCGTGGGCCCGGAATTCAGCCCGGAAATGATGTGTGCCGCGTTCCGCGCCAGGCTGCGCGTGCTGCAGGTGCCCGTGGCCTACGGCGCCCGTGAAGGCGGCGATTCAAGCCACTCGGACGGAATTCGGCGCCAGGCCGGAACCGCCTGGCGGATGCTCCGGATGATCCTCAGCAAGCGGTTCTCCGGACGCCCAGGGCCCTCCGCACTGAACACCGTTACCGCCGAGTGAACTGGTCGCGCCACGACTCTTCGCGCCTCCTACCCCCTTTCCAGCCCTCCACCGAGCACGAGAATGGGGCCGCAACGCCAAACGAACCGAGCGCCCAACGGACGCGCTGACCTGGGATCGGCCCGCCGAGCCTGCGCAAAGGCGAGCTCAGAGAATTGAGGGCAAGTCCCCCGGGCCCCTCACACGGGCGCTAGACTGCTCCGTTCGCCAACCGGTCAGATTGCACCTCGTCGCGATCCGATAGATCAGTTGGACGGCCGCTTTACGGCCGCGCTACGTAGTGTTCCGCATTCGACCCCTCGATGTGGTTCGCTCAGAGCGGATTGCTCGCCCCTTCGGACCATTCGGTCAAACAGACTCTCATCAGCTCCATGTCCAAGCATATCGTCATTCTCGGCGGCGGCCTCGCAGGCTTGTCGTGTGGCTACGAGCTGACGAAAGCCGGTCACCGGGTCACCATCCTGGAGCGCGAGCCTCAGGTCGGCGGCATGGCCACATCGTTCATCGAGGGCGATCCCGACGGCGATGAGTATTGGAGCTACGACTTCGGGCCCCACCGCTTCCACAGCCAGGACGAATCGCTGATCCCGCACGTCCGCGAGATCATCGGCGTGGAAAACGTGGTCACGGCGCAGCGGCTCTCGCGCATCGTGCTCTTCAACAAGTTCTTCGACTACCCGCTACAGGCGAAGAACGTGCTGAAGAACATGCCCAAGCCGCTCTTGGTCAAGTCGTTCCTCGACTACGGCTGGACGCGGTTCCTCGACGTGACCCGCATCAAGCGCCACGACGAGCGGAACTTCGAAGGCTGGGTTACGAAGCGATTCGGCAAGACCCTCTACCGGGTGTTCTTCGGCCAGTACACCGAGAAGACCTGGGGCATGCATCCCAGCAAGATTTCAGCCGTTTGGGCGAGCCAGCGCATCACGCTGCTGAACCTTTGGGACACGGTCAAGAAGACGCTCAAGCCGCCCAGTACGAAGGACGGCCCGCGCACGCTGGTCAAAGAGTTCATCTACCCGAAGTACGGCGGGATTGGTGAGCTGGCCCGTGGTTACGCGCGGAAGATCGAAGAGCAGGGTGGCACGGTGCTGACCAACGCTCCTGCAGTGCGCGTCTTCCGCGAAGGCATGAAGGTCACGGGCGTGGAGTACGGCAAGCACGATCGCCAGATCCTGACCGGCGACGAATACGTCAACACGATTCCTGTCACGGCGCTCGCCAAGGCTGCCCGCCCCGCAGCTCCCGACCACGTGATCTCCGCAGCCAACTCGCTGCAGCATCTGTCGATCGTGTTCGTCTACCTGAAGCTGGATCGCGAGTCCGTCAGTCCCGACTCGTGGGTCTACCTGCCGGAGAAGCACCTCACCGTGCACCGAATCTCCGAGTTCCGCAATTTCAGCCCCCACGCTGCGCCTAAGGGCAAGACGATGGTGTGCGCGGAAATCACCTGCCGACGCGGCGACGAGATTTGGCGCGGCAGCAAAGAAGAACTCACCAAGATCGCCGAGCGCGATCTAGTGTCCATCGGTCTCATCGAGGAAGGTCAGGTCCTCGATTCGATTGTGAAGAAGATCCCCTACGCCTACCCGGTCTACGACCTCGAATACGACAAGTACCTGAAGCCCATGCAGGGCTTCATTGGCGAATTCGAGAACCTGTGGACCACCGGCCGCCAGGGCAACTTCCGCTACAACAACATGGATCAGTCCGTGGAAATGGGCCGTAAGATGGCCGAAGAACTCGCGACAGGTGTGGCGTCGGGACACGAGAAAGTGGCCACCGGTGAGGAATACTTCGGCTGATCCAATGGCGGACCCCCGGCGCTTGCCATCCGACGGAAGCAGCGCGCACGGACACTTGAGCGGCGATGAGAAATCGTCGGACACGGCCCCCGTTCCGTCAGCTTCCGGCGCGTCAAGCGAACCGCTGCACGTAAACACCTGCATCGTGTGCGACGGCACGGACGCAGACCTGATGTTCAAAGACGAGCCCTACTCCGTGCTGCGGTGCAAGGGCTGCACGTTCGTTTGGGTCACGCCGCGCATTCCCGATGACCAGCTGCACGAGGTGTACGCGGATTCGTATTGGGAGAGCGACGACCCGAAAGCCAAGGGTTACGCCAACTACGCGAGCGACGAGCCGCTCTACCTCAAGACGTTCCGCCGTCGGTCACGCCTCGTCGAACGCTTCGTCGATGGTCCCTGCCGCATCTTGGACGTGGGGTGTGCCGCGGGTTTCTTCCTGCGCGTCATGCAAGAACGCGGCCACGACGTGCGTGGCGTCGAGGTGTCGACGGCAATTGGCCAGCGCGCCCGCAAGAGCCTGGGAGACGAGCGCGTGTTCCTCGGCTACCTGGAAGACGCGATGAGCGCACCGGGTTTCGAGCCTGGATCGTTCGACCTCGTGACCCTTTGGGACGTGGTGGAGCACGTGCCCGATCCCAAGGAATTCCTGCGGCAGGTCCGCAGCATGCTGAAGCCCACCGGGACGCTGCTGCTGGAAACCCAGGACATCGACAGCCGCTTCGCCAAGATGCTGGGCTCGAAGTGGCAGCACTTCAAACACGAAGAGCACATCTACCACTTCAACCGCAGCACCATCGAACGCGTCCTGCGCGATACGGGCTTTGAAGTGCTGCACAACAGCCCGCGCTTCGGCGGCAAGTACGTATCCCTGGGATTCATCGCTGAGCGCGCGGGACGACTGCACCGCAGCGTCTCGTGGATCCTCAAGCCGTTGGCGCTGGCGAAGGGGGCCAACATCTACGTGAACTTCCGTGACGAGATGGTCGTCGCCGCGGTCCCCGCGCCCGCATCGAAACAAGAGACCTCCCCCAACACCCCCGAAGCCGGAGCTGACTGAAGTGGATCCTTCCGCATACGAAACGTTCGCCGAGATGGAGGACAACCACTTCTGGTTCGTTGGACGGCGCCGGATCTTCTTCGACGTGTTGGACCGACATGTGTTCCAGGGCAAAGCGCCAACCGACGTCGCACCACGCGACGTGCTGGAAATCGGCTGCGGTGCCGGCGGCATGATGAAGGAACTTGCCCGCTACGGTCAGGTCACAGGTTTGGACATCAGCAAAGACTGGGTGAAGTTCTGCCAGAAGCGCGGCTTCGAGCGTTCCGTGGTCGGCTCGGGCTACGACCTGCCCTTCGCGGATGCCTCGTTCGACATGGTTTGCCTGTTCGACACCCTGGAACACGTGCCCGACGAGCAAGACGTCCTGGGTGAAGTCATGCGCGTGCTGCGCCCAGGGGGTTCGGTATTCTTTTCGGTGCCGGCCTACCAGTTCTTGTTCGCCAACAACGACAAGGTCGCTCACCACTTCCGCCGCTACACCGCAGGCCGACTGAAGAAGCAGCTGCGGATTGCCGGTCTGGACATTCAAAAGACCAGCTACTTCAACACGTTCCTGTTCCCGATGATCTTGCCGGCCGTGCTGCTGGGCAAGTTGCGCGAGAAAGTGTTCGGCGTGAAGGAAGGCTTCAACAACACCAGCGTGAAGATCCC
>CBESZZ010000142.1:0-8226 GCA_965534055.1 uncultured bacterium
GCTTCTTGGGCACCTGTTGAACCTTGGTGTTCGCGAAGTTCTCGCTGCCCACCAAGACATCGAGGAGCACGTAGCCAACGCACAGCAGCGCCAAGAACAGCAGGATCCGCCAAATCATGAACGGCCCGCTCGTTCGACCACCGAGCCCCAAACACCGCGCGCGCGAAGCAAGACTTCGATGACGTCACGAACCGCGCCGAAGCCAGCGCTTCGTTCCGTCGTCCAATGCACTCGGGAGTGCAGTTCGAACCTAGCTTCAGGAACCGTCACGGCGAATCCAACCTGCTCGAGCACCGGCAGGTCCAACAGGTCATCCCCGATGTAGGCGAACTCTTTGGGGTCGAGGTTCTGTCGCACGAGGATTTCGGCGAACGCATCTGCCTTGTCGGTCCGTCCCAACACCACTTCGTGCACGCCCATCGCGGCGGCGCGATGGCGCACCGCATCGGCATCGCGTCCGGACAGAAACCCGGTGCGGCCGCCGTGCCGATGCCAGTACGCGATCCCCGCGTTGTCGTGGACGTGGAACATCTTGGTTTCCCGTCCTTCCGCGTCGATCAAGATGCGGCCGTCGGTGAGCACGCCGTCGACGTCAGTCAACAGGAACCGAATCGCCGACAGCTGCTCCCTGTTTGGCATTCCATCGGTGCTCTCCGGTTCGGGAGCTTGCGCGTGGCCATCCATGGGGTCAGCCGATCTTCAGGTCGAGAAGGTCCTGCACGTCCAGGAGTCCGCGCAGTTTGCGGTCAGGATCCACGACCGGCATCTGGTCGACCCGGTGCTGGTGCATGATAGCCAGCGCTTCCAGCGCGAATGTGTCGGGGGAAATCGACCGCGGATCGCGCGTCATCACTTCGTCGATCGCGATGGTTCGGGCGTCCTGCACCCCGCGTTCGATCAGCCGGCGCACGTCGCCGTCAGTGAAAAAGCCCTCGAGTGCACCCGTGGCGCTCACCACGCTGGTGGCTCCGGGCCGACCCGGGGTGCGCGTCATGGTTGTGATCGCGTCGAGTACCGTCGAGCCGGTCTCCACGGCCGGATTGCGGTCGCCGGTGCGCATGAGTTCTTCGACTCGCATGAGCCGCCGGCCCAGGTCGCCGCCCGGATGGAAGCGGGCAAATTCTTCGGGCCCAAAGTCCCGGCCATCCTGCACGACGAGCGCCAGTGCGTCGCCCAAAGCCAACATCGCGGTGGTCGAAGCGCTCGGAGCTAGCGCGTGAGGCCCGACCTCTTCGATAGGGCCGAGCTCCAGCACCACATCGGAGTGGCGACCCAAGGCTGACCCGGCGTCCTGAGTGATTGCTACGACAGGCACGTTGGCCGCCTTGACCGGCGCCATCAGGCGGAGGACTTCTTCGGTTTCGCCGGATTTGGACAGGGCCAAGAGCAAATCCCCGGCCATCACTCGACCCAAGTCGCCGTGGATGGCTTCGGCGGGGTGCAGGAAGATCGCGGGCGTGCCGGTCGACGCGAGCGTGGCGGAAATCTTCTCCGCGATGATCCCAGCTTTGCCCATGCCAGCGGTCACCACGCGACCCTTCAGTGCGAGCACGCGGCTCACGACGTCGGCGAAGCGGGCGTCGACGCGGTCAGCCACCGCGCGGACGACGTCAGCTTCCTGCCGGATGATTCGGCGGGCTTGTTCGATGCGGTCGTCCATGACTCGTCGGAGCGTAGAGCCTTGCCGGTCGTGCGGCTATGCTGACGCCCATGTCTTGGCGCGTTGAGCTGCCGGTGTTTTCCGGCCCGATGGATCTCTTGCTGCATTTGGTGAAGCAGCATGAGGTCGACATTCACGAAATCGCCATCGCATCGATCCTCAAGGACTACCTGCAGCACCTCGACGTGCTCCGGGCCCTGGATCTTTCGGACCTGGGCGATTTTATCGTGATGGCCAGCACCCTCATGGAGATCAAGTCGCGGGAGCTTTTGCCCCGCGAGGAAGTCTCCGTCGAGGCTGAGTTGGACCCCCGCGACGACCTGATCCGGCGGCTCCTGGAGTACAAGCGCTATCGCGACATCTCCCGCCGCCTGGAGCGAATGGCTGCCCGCCGCGAAGAAATGGTTCCCGCCGCCCTGCGGATGCCCAAAGAACTGGGCAACACCACCCCCGACGACCTCCTGGACATGGGGGATCTGGGCGTTTGGCACCTCACGGAGGCGTTCGCGAGGCTGCTGGATGAGGTGGGCCAAGAGACCATGCACGTCGAAATCGACAAGCGCGGCGTGGGCTACTACACCGAACGGGTGCTCACCGTCCTCAAGGCCCACAAAGAGGTGCGCTTCGAGGAGCTGTTCAGCACGGAAGACGGCCGCGGCGGCCTGATCGGCGTGCTCATCGCGCTGCTGGAAATGATGAAGCAGGGCTACCTGCGCGCCGACCAGCCGGACTGCAACTCACAGATCATGTTGGCCTTCACGGGCAACCAGGATCTCACCGCCGCCCAGGTGATGGCGGGGGACGATGCCCACGCGATGGAGGGCGACGACGAGGACGACGAAGATTTGACACTGCCCGTCACGGAAGCCGCGTCCGAGGTCCCGGAAGCGCCCGCACAACAAGCCACCGCCGACGATGATGCCGCGGCGGCGGCCGCGGACTCCTGATCTGATCGGCCGTGCCAGCCGCGGTTCACCGCAGGTCTGGCGAGGAGTGATTGGCGGGCCTCATCGTCCTCGCTGCGTCAGGCGTTGATCGTGTAGTTGAGCCTGAGCAGCTTGAGGTAGAGGTTCTTGTCGTGTTGGTTGCCGACCTCAGCCAAGAACGAGCTCGCTGCCTCCAACGAGTGCTTGAGCTCGTGGCCGGTACCCGCGGGGGCGTACGGATTGGGTGTTGGCGGGAGGCCTTGAATTGCAGCGACGAGGAACGCCTCCAGGTCCGACTGCGCCGGCCCTGGCCGTGGGTACCACGTCCCAACCTCACTGAGCCCTGTCGCGTCGAATGCGTGGGGGATGAAGTCCCACTGGTTCCAGTAGCGGTGCACCTCCGCAACGCTCGCGAGGTAGGTCGCAAACGCACCATCGCCAGGGGTCGGTGCCGCGAACGTGTATGCCTTGACGCCCGAGGGGCTTGGCCGGTTGGCAGCGATCCAAGCAGCCACAACGGCCGCTTGGGCTCCTCCGAGGCTGTGTCCGGTGACATAGATTTCGGAATCCGCCAACAACGAGGTCAGGAAGTCGGACAGCTTCGGCTGGTGTCCGACCGACGGTAGGTCGAGCAGGTCGTTCATTGCATTTGCGGTGCCTTTCGCAACGTTGCCTTGGCTCGCGGTATCGGAGAAGGGCACCAGCGTCCCGACGTCTAGGTCGTTGAACCAATTGATCAACGTCCCCAACGGGTTTGTCACGCTGAGTTCGCTGCCACGAATCACGACCGCGTACCGGGTAGGAGTCTCTGTGTCCTGCACCACAAAGGCTCGATACGCCAGGTCAAGGTCTTCATGCGGCCCCCAAACCAAGCTCCAATGATTCTGCGTGGCGTACTTTGAGTTCTTCAGTTCATGCCGAATCTCGAATTCCCACCCTGAGTACGCAATTGCGGACAGGGTCATCATGATTTGGGCGTCGGTAGGATTCTTCGTCATCAGTGCTCTCCTCTTCAAGTTGCAAAAAGCGTCTTCCCAGATGACGAGTTGTACGCTCACTCAGCCCTGGATTCGCGCGTTTGGGCGGTCATTCTTGGCTGAGTCCAAGCAACTCATTCTCCGCCGCGGCTTGCTGCTCTTTTGCCTCGACCAATCATGAAATACCCACCTGCCGTTACCCGACTTCTTGACCACTCCAAGTGTGTTGGCTTGCTTGCCGTAGTCGCGGGCGCCTTCGCCGCAACCGATGCTTCAGCGCAAGGGCCTGCACGCGACGCAAAGACGCAGCGGCCACCTCACGTCGTGATCTTCATGGCCGATGACTTGGGCTGGGCCGAAGTTGGTGCTTACGGACAAGACAAGATCAAGACGCCGAACATCGATCGGCTGGCGCGCGAAGGGGTTCGGTTTACGGATGGATATTCGGGTAGCTGCGTGTGCGCTCCGTCACGCTGCGTGTTGCTCACTGCGCGCGACACCGGACACAGCTACATCCGAGGCAACTCGGAAATGGGTGGTTGGGAGCGGGATAGCCGCGAAGGGCAGTTGCCGATGGACCCGAGCACCCCGACCATGAGTCAGGCGTTTGCCGATGCTGACTATCGCGTCGGCGGGGTCGGCAAATGGGGGCTTGGCGGTCCGGTGGATGAAGCGAGCCTGCCGTCGAAGTTTGGCTTCAATCTATTCCATGGGTACCTGTGCCAACGCATCGCGCACAACTACTACCCAGAGCACCTTTGGCGCGTGTTGGATGACGGCGCCCACAAAGAAGTGCTCGCGGGCAACACGTGGAAAAACCTGACCGGCCCGCACTTCGCGCCCGATCTGATGATTGACACAGCGCTCGCGTTCGTGCGCGAAACGGTGCAGAACGACAAGCGCCTGTTCTTCTACTACGCGTCCCCGGTGCCGCACGCGGCGTTGCAGGTGCCAGACGATTCGTTGGAGGAATACGCCGACGCCTTCGAAGAGACGCCTTACGACGGCAAGAAGGGCTACCTCAAGCATCCGAAGCCACGCGCCGCATACGCAGCGATGGTCACGCGCATGGACCGCAACCTGGGGCGGCTGCTCGATCTGTTGGATGAGCTGAAGATCGCGGACAACACGATCGTGCTGTTCACCAGCGACAACCGACCGACCTTCAACGGCGGCACCGACTCGAAGTTCTTTGAGAGCAACGGCCCGTTCCGCGGCCTGAAGTGCAGCCTCTACGAAGGCGGCGTCCGGGTCCCGTGGATTGTGCGCTGGCCGAAGGCTGCTTCCGCGGGCCGCGTGACGAACCATGTCGTGTCGTTCCCGGATATCTGGCCCACGCTCGCCGAGCTGGCTTCGACGAAAGCGCCCGCGGAAACCGAAGGCGAATCTTTTGCACGCGCCTTGCTGGCGAAGGGCGACGAGACCGTGCCACCTCGCGCGACTCCGGTCTACTGGGAGTACCACCCAGGCGGAGGCTTACGCGCAGCGAGGATCGGCAACTACAAGGCTGTGCAGCGGCAGATGAACAAGGCCGAACCCAAGCCGGTCGAACTCTATGACCTTGTCGCAGACCCTGCGGAATCGAAGGACCTGTCCGCTGAGTTGCCCGACGTGATGAAGTCGATGCACGAAGTCTTCGAAGCGCGTACCAAGTCGAGTTTCCCGCAGTGGAACTTCGGGCCGAAGCCCAAGCGCAAGAAGCCAGCCAAGAAGAAACCAGCGAAGAAGGCAGTGAGCCAGCCGCAGGAAGGTGGCAAGTAGCGGAGCTTCGGCGCTGCAGCCCAGCGGCGCAGATCAGCCGAACAGTGCAAACACCGCCCAGATGACGAACGCGACGATGCCGGCGAACAGCACCACCGATCCCACGATCGCGCCAATCAGCCAGTAGAACGAGCGTCGCGTGGGTTTGGCGCGGGTGAGCTTCCCTGTGCCACGCTGCAGGTCCGCGAGCGCGAGCTCCGCGTTGCGCACGTTGGCCTTGAAGACCATGTCGAACAGGTCGCCCAAGATCGGCACGATGCCAACGACCGTCTCGATCGCGACGTTCCACAGCATCTTGAGCAGAGTGAGCGGTCCAACGCCCAGCCGCCACGCATGCACCAGGGTGCCTCCCGATAGCACTGTGCCGATCACGTCGCCCACCCCAGGGATCAATCCAACGAGCGAGTCGATCCCCACGCGGAACTGGGTGAACGGCACCCGAATCGACGCGTCCAAGAACCACGCGTAGCGCTGCATCTGCTGGATCGCGCGGCTTCGCTCCGCGTCGAATTGTTCAAGCGTTGCCGGCTGTTCAGACGGTTCCATGCACCCTGCGTACCATCAGGCCCGCAGTGGACCCACATGAGAATTCGTGCAGGCTCTGCATTCGACCGGTGCAGCTCGCGCCTTGTCCGCGAGATGAGGCACTCGACGACGCTAGAGCGTCCGAGCCCGAGCGAGGCCGGAGAAGTTCCAATCACGCAGGAACGGACCGTCCAAGAACACGGCCTGACCGAAGAACTCGACGCCGCGAAAGTTCGGGTCGTTGGGTAGCGGAACGTCGAGCGTCGTTGCGGGGTTCGGACTCAGCACGGGCGGCACCCAGAGAATCGTGTCCACGCGAAGCATGCCCTGCACTGGAGGAACCGGCATTGGAGCGGTCCGCTCAGCAAGCGCGACGATCAAGAACGCGGGACTGCTCGCCGCGGACTGCACCCGGTAACGCAGCACGCCGCCGACGCGAGGGCGCAGTGGAATGTGAACTTGTCGAGTGAGGTTCGCCAGCAGCTGGGGACCTTCGTCGCGAACACTAACGACTAGGTCTGCGTCTCGATCCATGTCGAGGTCGGCGAACAGCCAGACAAGTTTGGTGTTCAGGGTCGGAATCAGCGAGCTCGCATCGATGAAGTTGCCTTGCCCGTCGTTGCGCAAGACAGCGTTCGCTCTAGGACTAAAAATGCTCTGCATGAACACGTCTGCGTCGCCATCGCCATCCAGATCCGCAACGAACACACGCGGTTCACCCGTGGTGATCGCTGGCGTTCCCGGACGCACGGTGAACGTACCAGATCCATCGTTGGTCAGGATGCGAATCGCCTCGCCGGATTCGTTCTGACCCAAGACCAGGTCCACATCTCCATCGCCATCGATGTCTGCAGCGACGGCGCTGGTCGTTCTGTTGGTGCCCAAAGGAAGTGCCGTCAGGGAGACGTCCGTGAAGCCACCCACTCCGTCGTTGCGGTAGAGGCGGTTTTGCTGCGAACTGAAGCGCCGGCCGTTGCCGATGAATGCATCGAGGTCACCGTCACCATCGAAATCCCGCAGCACGGCGGCAACCGATGCTTCCATGGACATCGGGCGGAGCGTTGCTGCCGTGAAGTTGCCGGATCCGTCGTTCGTCAGCACAACCGAGGTGGGCCCACCGAAGAAGGAGGGTCGCATCGAGACCAGCAAATCCGAATCGAGGTCGCCGTCGACGTCCCCAGCGGCCAGGTCCGTTTGGAATCCCATCAGGCTTGGCATGCTGCTCAGCGTGCGGTCGGTGAAGCGCCCAGCGCCGTCATTAACCAGGAGTCGAGGACGACTCGGGGCCTGCCCGATGAGGGTCACTGCATCCAGGTCACCATCGCCGTCGACGTCGACCAAGACCGAGCGCACGGACCCAGCCGCTTGTCCACCGGGCACGGCGCCAGTGACGTCGTCGAAGCGGCCCGTGCCGTCTTGCAGCCAAACCCGATCGATTTGTTGGTTGGACACGAAGAGGTCCACGGCACCGTCGCCGTCCAGATCTCCAGTGGCCACGTGGTTGATGGTGTCGTCGAACCCAGGCAACGAGGGCTGCAAGTCCACCGAGAAGGTGCCGGCTCGGTCGTTGAAGTAGATCTCCCCGGTAGCGAACACGACGTCGTTGGTTCCGCGATTGAAGGTGTCCAAAACCGCGAACGAACCGCCATGGGCAGCAGCGAATGGCATCTGGCTCGCACTGCGGTCGCTGAATCTCCCCAATCCGTTATTCAGGAACAGGTTCCGTGCCGGGACCAGACCACTGAGCGTGCTGCTCACGATGTCCAAGTCGGAGTCACCGTCGACGTCGACCAGCCGCGCCGCAGACATGCCGGGAATAGACCTCGTCGTGAAGAAGCCAGTGCCATCGTTGAACTGCAGGTTTTCACCCATCAGGGCGTCGACGTCTCCATCACCGTCAAGGTCTCCCACAAAGACGGGAGACCCGCCGGTCGGCAGCTGAGTTGCTGACGCGTTCACAAACGTTCCAGCTCCATCGTTGATGAGGAGTCGGTTACTGGTCAACAGGTCGAGGTCCAGGTCGCCATCGACATCCGCGAACTGCATGCCTGACGTGCCGATCGAGAACGCTGGAAACTGCGCTCCAGACGCCGAAGTGAACGTGCCGTTGCCGTTGTTGAATCCAAGCGAGTCCGGGCCTGTGAGGTTGCCGGTCGCCAGATCCAGATAGCCATCGCCATCGACGTCGCCTGCGGCAAACGCGGTGGTGGTGGCCTGTACGCCGAACGTGAAGCCCAGCGTGAATACGCCAGAGCCGTCGTTGATGTAGAGCTCGTTCCGTCCCGTCAGTCCTTCAGCAAAGTCCAGATCCCCGTCGTTGTCGACGTCGAAGAACAGCAGCGCCGACGTGTCTTGCGCAATCTGCGGCAAGTGAGTT
>CBESZZ010000143.1:0-8211 GCA_965534055.1 uncultured bacterium
GGCCCAGGAGAAGTCCGCCGGTGCTTTGAACTTCCGCTTGGGCTTTTGCTTCGGCTTCGATGCTGTGCTCGGTGTGGCGGCGACGGACTTGGGAACGGTGCGACGCTTGCCGAACACCGGTGGACGCGTAAAGGAGAACGACAGCGCGTTCTTTGGGCAGACTGTGACGCAGTCCATGCACTTCATGCAGCCGGTGTCGATGACCTGGCCGTAGCGTGCGACTTCTTCGTGCACACGGACGTTGCTCGTGCAGTTTGTCGTGCAGTGACCGCACTGTTCGCAGTCTTCGTTGACGACGATGCGGCCGGGCGCTGCACGGTCGATGACGCCAAACAATCCGCCATAGGGGCAGCCGTAGGTGCAGAACCCCTTCGCTCCGAACCACCACACCAGCAAGAAGCCGTCGACCAGGAACGTGGTGAGCCCGACACCCCAGCCGGGGAAGGTTTCCCAAAGCTTGGATGTGGTCAGGCCCCACATCATCTCTGGCGCGGGGTCACCAAGCCACAGTCGCCGGACGGAGGGCCAAACGAACATGTAGAGCGCAATTGCCAGCGGTGCGAACACCAGCAGGCGTGACCGGACGGGTCGCGGTCGCGCACCGAGCTTGCCCAAGAGCCAAGCCGCACCATCTTGGTAGGCGACCACGTGGCAGGCCCATCCGCAAAAGCAGCGGCCGACGACCAGCGTGACGATCAGCAGCAACAGCAGCAGCAAGAACCCAGCATTGACGATGCCGAGCTCCAACGTCACTTGCGCTTCGGACGGTTCGACCGGCGTGACCGATGACCCGGTCAGCTGCCACTGCAGGATGTGGGCGAACGCCAGGAGGTGAATCGCCACGAGCACCCACGCTCGAACCACGCCCCGGCGCGAGCGACGCGTCTCTCCGCGAGGGGTGTGCTTGGGTCGCACCGGTAGATCGAAGGGGGTTACCTGATTTGCGGTCACGCGGACCATGGTGCCGGAGGCCGGTTGCGGGAGCTAGTGTGGACTCGCCTTGTCGCTGGTCGGGAAGCGTCTTCGAAGGGCGACGCGCTGCCTTTCGGTGTGCAGGGTTCGGGTGCCGGTAACCCTGGGTTTGAGGATTCCTGAAACCGGCGATTGCCACCAATCCCATCCATGGGACGAGCCGGGGCTAAAAGGGGACGAAGCATTGGACGGGCTGCGCTTCCCTTCGCCGGACGGGTGGCCAAAATGCCTCAATGAATCGCCGCACCCATCGAGCTCCATCCTGTTCGTCTCGGTCCGCCAGCATGCTGGTTCTTCTGCTTGCGGGGACCTGTTCGCTCGCTGGCGCGCAGGACGCGCGAGCGCCGAAAGCTGACCCAGTCGCTTCACCGCCGGCGTCCACGGAACTCTTCACCCTCAAAGACACGATGGGTTTCGTGCGTTTCGAGGGCCCCATGCGCAGCTTGGCTTGGGCACCTGACGGCGTGCACCTGATGGAGCGTCCTGCACGGCGAGGGGGCAAGGAGCGTTGGCTCGACCCGACAACTCTTGAGCCGGTCGAGATGCCGAAGTCGCAGGATGAGCCGGACGGAAAGGCCAATCCAGACGCCGCTCCAATCGTTGCGGCTTTGAATAAAGCGGGCGACGTCACCCTCAATCGTCGGGGTGCGGACGCGGATGCTGCCGTTGCGATCACCAAGGATGGCGCGACGGGAGCGCGCAAACGCATCCTGAGCACGAGCCCTGCCGGCGGTTTCGTTTCGTTTGTGCAGGACGGCAAGCTGCGCATTCTCGAACAACCAACCGTGTCACCATCGCCCGTCTCGCTCGAGATCGGTGAGCCGTGGACGGTTGGCGAAGACGGCAATGAAGACCTGCTCTACGGCATGTTGGATTGGGTTTATCAGGAAGAGATTTACGGTCGCGGCAATTTCCGCGGTCACTGGTGGAACCCCAAGCGCGAGCTCGTTGCATTCCTGCGCCTCGATGAGAGTCCGGTGCGTGCCTTCACTGTTGTGGACCATGTGCCGAAGGGTGCGCTTGATACCGAGCGCGCGGTAATCGCGGAGACCACGAACTACCCAAAAGCTGGCGATCCCAATCCCATCGTGACTGTTGGTATTGCTGATCCGCTTACCCGCTCAGTGCAGTGGGTAGATCTCGGTGGTTTCCCCAAGGATCTCTTGGTGATGCGCGTTGACTGGACGCCGTCGGGTGATGAGTTGCTGGTGACGGTGCAAGATCGCATCCAGCAATGGGCTGAACTCCGGCGTTGCGATCCGGCAACGGGTGCGACGACCCGAGTTGTTCGCGAAGAGTCTAAGACGTGGGTGAACCGCCCCGGATCGCCGCGCTTCCTAGAAGACGGCACCATGCTGTGGATGAGCGAGCGCAGTGGTTATCGCCACGTCGAGCACCGCAACCTGGCCGGCGAGTTGCTCGCGGACGTGACTTCCGGCGAATGGGAAGTGGGGCGTATCGTGCGGGTGGACGAGGCGAAGAAGCTGCTGTGGTTCACCGGAGCGAAAGACGGAGCTACGAACAGCAATCTCTACCGTGTTGCGTTGGACGGTTCGGATCTACGGCGGTTGACGCCTGGCGATGGCACGCACCGCGCTTCGCTCAACGGCGATGGCAGTCGAGTGCTCGACAGCGTGTCCAGCATGACGGAGCGGTCGCGCATGCGTTTGGTGGATGGTGAGAGCGGCGAGGTGATTCGCGAGATTGCAGCAGCGGATGCCGGACCGAGCTCGGGCAAGCGTGTCTCGCCGAAAGTACCGTTGCTGATTCCCGCGCGCGACGGACTGGAGCTGGATGGGTCGGTGATTCTGCCAACGGCGTTCGATGCTGATGCCGGCAATTACCCCATTTATCTGTCGACCTACTCGGGTCCGGACGCACCAACAGTGCGCAACGCTTGGCGTCATTCCGCATGGGATCAGTTCCTCGCCCAGCGGGGGGTGATCGTGCTGCAGGTCAACGTGCGGACGGCCAGTGGCCGCGGTCAGGCTTTTACCGGGCTCTGCTACAAGCAGCTCGGAGTGCAGGAGCTGATGGATCTGGAGGATGCGGTTGCGTTCACCGTCGAGAAGTACCGCGGCGACGCGTCGCGGGTGGCCATCTCAGGCTGGAGCTACGGCGGGTTCATGGCTGCGTATGCACTCACGCACAGCAAGGCGTTCAGTCTGGGGTTTGCCGGTGCCGGTGTTCATGACTGGCAGCTCTACGACACGATCTACACCGAGCGCTACATGAGCACGCCGCAGCTCAATCCAGAGGGCTATACGAAGTCTTCTGTGATTCGCGCGGCGGGGGACCTGCACGGTCATCTCGTCATCTTGCACGGCACGATGGACGACAACGTCCACCTACAGAACTCCATCCAGCTGGTGCATGCACTGCAGGAAGCAAACAAGGACAGCTTCGAACTGATGGTGTACCCGAAGAGCCGTCACGGCATCCGCGGCCGGGCGCTGCGCGAGCACAAGCGCCGGCTGGAGTGGCGGGTGCTGCGGGAGCGATTCTTGCTCTAGCCCCGGGCACGAAGTGCGCCTAAACGAACAGCAGCCAGCTCGCCCTGGCGAACTGGCTGCTGCTGGAGGTCGCGCCATCAGCGAACCGAAGCGTTCGGCGGACTACCGCAGAGGTGGAACCACCACGAAGTTGACGAACACCGAGGACTGGACCTCTCCCACTTCAAACGTGCACGTCATCTCCGAGGGGTTCCCGGTGGGTTGAGCACCACCCGGGCAGAAGAAGCTGTTGACATCCGAGCCAGGTTCAGCGGTCGCAGTGATGGTCACCATCGTTCCCACTGGGAAAGTCGCGTTCGACATTCCCATCGAGGTGTCGATGCCTGCCGGATCGGAGACGACCTTGCCCTGACCACTACCACTCGTCCTGGTGTTGATGGCACCGTGCTCACGGTAGGAGCCCTTGATCGTGTTCGCCGTAAACGGCATCGCGGCCATGTTGCCCTGCGTGGACTGCAGTCGCGTCACGCCGGCAGCAAAGCCCTGGATGTTGTCGAAATCGAGGAGCTCAACCGAGATCCCGGGTTCCCCGATGAATTGAGTGGCCGACTGGCTTGCCGGCAACTGAGGCATGTTGATGCTCGTCGAGGCGCCGTCCGTCACGATCGTCCACTCGACGAGGCTGGAACCGCCAAAGACCTGGCCTACTGCGTAGTAATACAGTGAGACCAAGGCGAAGTCGGCGTCGGCAGCGTTCGCACCGGTGACGGTCCACGTCGCCTGGTTCATTGAAGTGTCGTGCTCGAGGTTCGTGATCGACACATCGGGCATCGCGATCTCGATGTCACTGGCAACGTCACCGTAGATCAACGTCTGGAACGAAGTTTCCGTCGCACCGGACTGGCTAGCATCGAAACCAACAGCGGCGGCGTCCACGGTCGTAAGGTCTGGAAGCGCAATGGAACCTTCCGAGACGGCCATCGGTTCGCCGAACGAATCCACGCCGAAGCGGGCGCCGTTGCGCAACAGCGTGATGCCGTCAAACGTCACGGCGGAAGGGGCGTTGAAATCAACACTGACGGGTGCGGTGCTGACGTCAATCGTCACTTGGGAGCCGATCAAAGTTGCTGGATCGCGTTCGAGATCCCAGCCGTAACCCAAGAATTCGCCGGTTTGGTCTGAGCCGACCGATGCGAACATGGAGAGGCGGCCGTTGTCCTGGTAGCGGGTTGGGAAGACGCTTGAAAAGGTCGTCATCCCGCTGCTGATGTTGTTGGTTCGGTCGTCAACGCCTTCCTGATAGTCGCCGCGAACCAGGCTGGCTCTGTCGGCAAGCGCAGGAATCTGAGTCAGTTGCGCACTGAAGGATCCGCTGTTGGGGAGGACAGGATCCAATGTCATCGTGTAGGCGCCAGTTGGCACGTTCACCATGGAGATGATTTCGTAGCCAAAGTCCCGCGAGGAGATGACCGTGAAGCTTGTCATGGCGGCACCGATGTCGCCGAACGTGGCAACGCCCGCAGCGTTTGTCGTCGCTTCGCCGAGCGAAGCACCGGACGTTGGGTCATGACGCACCACGACGATGCCGTCGCGTGGCGTGGTCGAAAGGGCGCCGCCATTCACGACGACCGTCAGCGTGGTGGACGCGCCGACTGCGAAGGATGCGGTTCCCATCGCGCTGCCTGACGTCGCGGTGATCGTCGCACTTCCGGCGGCGACCGCCGTGGCTTGGCCCAACCCCGCGCTCACTGTAGCGATTGCGACATCCGAGCTCGACCACGCGAACGGCACGCCAGCGACGATTTGGTTCCCTGCGTCACGCGCGATGGCGACGAACTGCGTGGTGCTGCCAATGTCCGTGTTGGTCACCGCTGGGGTGACCTGAATCGAAGTGACATTGGCCGGATCGATGACGCTGATGACGGCGGTGCCGCTCATCATCTGCGAGGTCGCGCGGATCGTGGCCGTTCCCGCGGTGATCGCGGTCACGACGCCTGCGGCGTCCACCGTGGCCACGGCGTTGTTCTCACTGCTCCAAGCGATGGGCACGCCGGGTACTGCAGCGCCTGCAGCGTCGCGGACGTTCGCAGTCATGCGGGTCAGGGCGCCGGCCAGGATGGTCTGTGCACTCGGCGATGCCACCACGGTCGCGACGACCGGAGCGGTCAACGTGATTTCATGCGTGTCGCTCAGGCTACCGTTCGTCGCGGTGATTGTGGCTGTGCCTGCCGCGCGGCCCGTGACGCTTCCCGTCGCGGTGACGGTTGCGAGGCTCACGTCGGACGATGTGAACGTGAAACGTGCACCGAGCAGCTTGTCGCCACCACCGCTGAAGAGGCCGGCGTCCAGCTGTTGGCTGGTGCCGACGACCATGGTGCTCGCGCCGGTCAGCCGTACATTGACGGGCAGGCCGGTCGCGGTTTCAGCCGTCGAGAACGTGCTCCGCTGCTCCGTCGTGCTGCGGTTGCCAGCAGCGTCGCGGATGCCTGCGCGGACGATGATGTCGTAGTCGACTTTCTCGGCGAGTGGGGCGGCGGGAGCGAAGGTGACTTCACTGCCCGAGACTGAAAGGGCGCCAGCGATAGGGCTGCCGGCGGCTTCGATGCTGATGGTGCTCCCGCTGACGCTGCCCGGACTGAGGGCCTCGTCAAACGCGATGCGCAACACGGTGTCCGTGGCTACATCGACTGCTGCGTTCGCAGGAGCGAACGACGAGACGGTCGGTGCCGTCATGTCGGCTGTGCGGGGCCTGAGGGAGGTCGTGCCCATCTCGACGGTCCCGCAGCCATTGGCGAGCACTTCCGAGCTCGCTGCCGGAGCAAACGTGCCCGCTGTGGTTGGGCTGACGAACACTTGCACGCGGGTCATGCCATTCGCGGCGAGCGGCACGTTGGTGATCGTGTACGTGCCATCTGCGGCGGTCGTTGTGAACCGGCCGTTGATGGTTGTGCAGACGACGCCTTCGACGCCCATGGTTGGGTTGTCTGCGTCGACGATGCGACCCGTCACGCTTTCAGTGCACTGTGGTGCACTGGTCGGAGCGTAGAGACCGGCTGCTGTGATGCGCACGCCGGCATCGAAGATGACGGTCTCGCCTTCGGCGTCGACCGTTGCGGTGCCGAAGCTTTGCCATGCGCCGGTTGCGGTGTCGAAGCGTTGAACGTCGACGCCGGTAGAACCTGCTGGCAGTTGGCTGTTGTTCGGCAGCACGAGCTTCACGCCCGGGCTGAACGTCATCCCGCTTGGTTGGATCGTCGTCGCACTCGCGGCGAACGAGCCGTCAGGCAGCGCCACTGGGACCTGGCTGATCGGAATCTCCGTGAACGACAGCGTGGTGTTCGCAAGGTCGTCCGGGAACGTCACGGTCGTTGCTTGCTCGAAGACCAACGCGGCACCCGTGGCGTTTTCGATCACGGTTCCCGCAGGAATTGTGACCGTGTTGCCAGCTCCGGTATCAAGCTGCGTCCCGGGGTCGAGGGTTGGCAGGAAGACCGGGCGGCCGTTGAGCATCGTGTTCGCGTTCGAACCGATGGTCACTGAGCCGAACTGAACCGAGCCCTTAGGCGGCAGCTGCGAACTGTTGTCGCTCGGGTCATAGACGACGGTGCCGTTGATGGTCACCGTGTAGTCACCGGGGGCGATGTTCTCGAATGAGAAGAAGCCCTGGGCAGACGTCGTGGTGGACATGCCCGTACCCGCGATCGTCACCGTGGCTCCGCTGACTGGGCTGCCGCCGTCGAGCACTGCGCCGGACAATGAGCCAGGAGCGGGAGCAACGGGGCCACCGCCACCGCCGCCACCGCCGCATGCGGCGAGCGTGAGCGCGAGTGCGCCACAAATCGAGGGAAGGGTGGTGGACCGGTTCATCATGATGGGGGCTCCAAAGGCCATTGCGAGAGGGTCCCGGGCAACTACAGATGAGTGCGGACCTTCCGCGAGCGACTTGCGATGCACGAAAACCGTGCAGTGGTCGTTCTCGGCGGTTGCCTGGGCCTCGGAATCTCTCGACGATCCGGTGGCCCTACCTGAGCCGCACAGCGCGCTTTCAACGCCATTTCAGCGCCGACACGGTTGTTCAAGTCGCCCGGGTTACGCCTATGCACCCCAACGATCCAATCTTGCCCATCGACGCCGTCGACGCCGCGAGCCTCTCGGCCAGTCCGAGCCCTTCGCGGGTTCAGGCCGGGATGCGGGCTGTACAGTGCGCCGCAGTGGCCGCATTGCTGCTGTGGGGGCTAGGCGCCTGGCACAATGGACAGGTCGCGCAGCGCAAGCGAGTCCGGCGTGAAGCGCGTGAGGCGGCGGCTGCCGCCGAGGAGTTTCTGCGCAGCGGTGGGGCTGTGGTCCCGGCAACCGTTCCCGGGGCCGCGACCAGCTCTGGCGGAAGCCCCGCCGATCCCGCCGCGACCACTGGGGGCTAATGCAGCGTCATTCAGACGCGCTTGCGATTCCCTAGAGCTCGAAACCGGTGAAGCAACTTCGGTCTGGGGTGCAGGACTCCGGCGTGACCAGTTCGTCATCGGGGCCAACCATCGTGCACGTGCACTCGCACCAGCAATCTGCGGCGAACGGGATTTCGCCTTGGTTCGCATCGTCGGTGGCTCCGGTCAGGACCTGATCGAGGTGACCGGTCGAGTGAATCTTCGAAGCGAAGTCGTCGCACAGACGCTTGGGGAAGCGGGTCTGACGCACCGTCGGCTTTCTTGGTGTCGCTCCGGGTGTCGAGAGTTCGTTGGACATCACTTCGCTCCTTGTTCAGCGGTTGTGCTCAGTGCGGCCTGCAACG
>CBESZZ010000144.1:0-8188 GCA_965534055.1 uncultured bacterium
AACAACGGGCTAACCGCGAACACCGATGCACTCAGGTCAACCCACACGTCGACACCGAGGAGACTCGAACGGCCACGTTGACCGGAGAGCAACAACGCCGCGAACTCACCGACCGGTGCGCGGTCAAGCTGAAGACGGAAGCTAGCGTTGCCGATGCGCGGTTCACCGCGAACCCAAGCGCGTGGCGTGTCCGCTCCACCGCTGATCGCGCCGACGCCATAGGGTGCGACGCTTTGCGCCACGACTGGCGAAGCAAACAACAAGAACGCGCAGGCTTGCGCACAAGAAAACGAATATCGAGGCATGTCAGGCTATAGATAGAAAGTGTCAAGATTCCGTCGGGAACTCGACGGTTCACCGATGCATCTCACGAAAGAACCGCTCACAGCCCGCCCTGGTAGGGCAGCCACGAAGATTGGGAGGCCGCCGAGGCCGAGCGCGTCTCGCGGCGCAATTTCCGGACCACCAATCCAACGGCCCGCCGAGCGAATCAAATGCAATCGCGCGCCGTCCCGAAGCCCACAAGAGCTCGCCGTCTTTTAGTGGTCCGGAGGCGGTCCACGCTGAGGACC
Organism: uncultured bacterium; assembly: GCA_965534055.1. Classification (GTDB taxonomy): domain Bacteria; phylum Planctomycetota; class UBA1135; order UBA1135; family UBA2386; genus CBESZZ01. The sequence goes on from CBESZZ010000144.1 coordinate 573, forward strand.
ACGGTGCCCCGGCGGCGGAGGCCGCTGGTGCGGAGGATGCGCGGGATGCGGTTCATTCGCTCGTTCGCCGCTTACCTGCTCCGCACCGGGCACACCGTTCCGGCACCCAAAGCGGCACGCCCGATCTAGCCTTCGCCGCGCAGGGCGAGACCCACCAGAGGAACCGGAGCGACTCATAGCCCTCGTGGCGGCGTTCGAGTATTGGCAGAGCACGATCGAGTGAGCCGCGGCCCCTGCAGCTAAAGATCGGTCCCCAACGCTCGCTTGCTCAGTGATGTCTTCCCTGGACTCGCTGCGATTGCACGGCTTCAAGAGGTCTTCCCGGATGCAACGGTTCGAGGGATTCGCACCGGTGCGGACCATGAACTTCGAAACCATCACGGCGGTGAATGACCCTTGCCGCGGCACGATCAAGCGCGGCAAGCAAAGAACACGTCGGGCTCCGGTATCTCTAGACGAGCGTTCACGCCGCATACACGCGGCCAACCCGCCGCGCCGGAGCAACGCGTGACGCCGAACGATCTACCGCCAAGGCACGACGAGCGAGTACAGCGTCGGAACTTCGCCCGTCGTCCGGCAGCCGACCATCGTGATGCGGTAGCTCAAGAACGGCTTGCCGTCGGCCAGGTTAACGTCGGTGCTGTAGGGCGTCGGATTCGTTCCACGTACGTCATCCGCGCCGCGGTACTCAATCGAGATCGAAGTGCCGGCAGGCTCCATCGTGGCGAGGATCGGCTCCTGGTAGTCGGGCATGGCTCCGATCGGAATCCAGCCGCGGATCTCTGCGGAGGTCTTCACCCGCACGAACTCAAGCTGGTACTCGTGCATCGTGTTGTCGCCGCTTCCGCTCGTGACGAACACAGGATCGAGGATCGTTCCAGGAGCCGCACTGGCAACCACCCGCCCGTTGGGGCGAGGGCTCGACTGCACCATCAACCGCACCTGCTGACCAGCGATGGTCGGCAGCGCGCCACGCTCTGGGCGTGTTGCAAAGTCGAGCAGCAGCGTCGAGACACCGTCATAGACCAGCTCGGTGCTCAGGTTGGGGTAGGGAGCGTAGCCGTCCGCGCGCACGTCACCGGCGACGCCGCGGTATTGCCCGCGATAGATCTCGGTGAGCGGAACGCGGGGATTGGCGGAGAAGGTCGTGTTCAGTCCGGAGTTCGGAAACGCTGGCAGCGCTGTAATCGGATCGACTCTGTAGTTCGGAACCACGTCCGTGACCCCTGCGCGGATTGTGAAGTCGGAAAGGGTGAAGTCGGTGAACTGACCTCGGAAGGGCCGCCAGCGAATTGCGGTGAGCAATTCTTCTTCGCCCGTCGCACCCACATCTTGCGTGCGAAACGCGTGCTGAATGCGAACCCCTGCAGGGTTGAGCGGCCCGAAGACAGGAGACTCGAAGATCACCCCTTGAGGATCGATGGTCTCGTGAGTGCGTGTGCGCACCGCCCCACCGCGCACCTGGCCAAAGTGACCGAAGTCTACATTGCCAAACAGCGGCAGTGTCGCCGGCCTATTGAAGCTCTCGACGTATGCGCTTGGCGCGTCATACAGCGACAGGGAGTTGCCGTTGGAGACGCGGAAAGATCCGTTCGGCGACGTGGCGTCTGCGACCACAGCCTGCCCATAGATCACGATCCCTGAGAGACTCGTGGAAGCCGGCACGGGTAGCTGCCCCCTTGAGAACCCAACTCCGCCCACCGTCATCAACCGCCCCGACGCGATGATGGTCAGCGATGAGCTGAGATCCAGTTCGAACCGTTGCCCCAACAAGTCCACTGGACCGCTGCCGAAGTCCATCGCGACGAAATATTCCTGATTCGCCAACCCGATGACCGACCACTGGACGTCAAGCGGCGACGCATTCAGTTGAACGGCCGGACTAAGCACGAACTGTGGCCGCGTGACCTGCGCGACAAGCGGGCTGGCACCGAGCAGTGCACCAAGAAGAAGGGGAATGGGCCGGGCGTAGTGACGCAATACTTCAATCATCATCGGATCAAGCTTGGAGTGGTGTGGCGGATGGAGAGGGCGACTAGCTGAAACTAGCAGCCCTGTTGGGGCGCGTAACTCGAACAGGCACGGTTCCAGTGCCTGGTTCTCGCTTCGCTAAACCCATCTCGAAAGCGGGTCACAGCTCCCGAGCCGCACCGTGATTCCGCCGGTCCGGAAGCGGGAGCTTTCGCTGACCACGAGCGCTCGTTGCGGTCACGCAGTGGGGCACCTAGCGTCGCACGCATGACCCGCTCGTCCCTTGCGCTCCTGAGTTGCATCACGGCCCTCACTGCCCAAGAACCACCCGAAGAACTCTTGGCGCTGTGGCGGCCGCAAGGGCTGGAAGCGTTCCCGCCGCTCTACAAAGAAGCGGTCACGACGTTCCTGGCGGCTGAAGAAGCAATCGCCGCAGGCGATTTGGCTGCGGCCGACGGCATACTGGCAGCGCTTTGGAAGAAGACATCACCCGGCACCGCTCGGTGGATGACCGCCGATCAACGCAAAGGCGGGCTGCACTTCGGCCGACCACCGGCCTACAACGGCTTGCGCATGCTCACCGACGTCGTGAAGCATCGGCTCGTCGCACAGCAGGACAAGTCGGCTGACAAGTTCAAAGCCGAAGTGCGGCTGACGGTGGTGCTCATCGGGAAGTCGCACGGTGTGCAGCCGCGAACTTCTGCTGAGCTCAAGGAGGGCGTTGGCGTCGAAGTGCAGCACGCCATTGCTCCCGAACTGTTGGCTGACGACCACCGCATCATTCACCAGTCGCTGCGCGTGTTTGGCTGGTATGTCGAAGCGGCAACGCAGGGCAAGCTCTCACTCAACGTCGACGTGGTCACGCTCGACGACCTCGACGTTCCCGTCCAGTGCACTGCTAGACACGCCGGACCTGCCGGTGGTGCGCTGAAGCAGGTGTGGGATGCGCTGCCCGGCAGGGTCCACGCCCAGACCGACTGGTGGTGGGTCATGCATCCAGGCCATGTCCCCGAACAGCACGAAGACTTCAAGACCGTCGAGTTCATCACTGGCGGTATGGGCGTGGGGCCCGACGGTGGTTCACCGATGTTCCTATGCGACGACCGCTGGCTGGTTCGCAAACCACCGCACCTCGGACAGGGCGTCTACTCGGACTTCGAACGCCGCTGCTACCTTCCACAGTGGCTGCAGCACGAATTCTTCCATCACCTGTTCCGCACCTGGCCCAAGTTCGAGCTAGAGAAAACGGGCCACCAGTGGTTCGACCGCAGCACATGGCCGGAAGACTTCGAAGGCAGAATTGAGCCCGACTACTACCACGAAGCGCTCCACAAGAGACTGCAGCCGTTGGCAGACCCACCGCTGCACATCGGGTTGAGCTACCGCCTGCCGGACATCAAGGTACTACGCCGTTTGCGCAGCAAGGAGATCGTGGGCAGCTACCTGCGCGAACCCGTGGAGAACGATTGGCACGCCGGAGAGATCCGCACGGACGGCGACTCGGGTCGGTTCCGTTGGACGAACCGCGCGGGTAGGTCTTGGTCGCTGGAATTTGACCCAACCACCGGTGCTCTCCGCACTGGCTCTGACTGTCCCTACTGCCCGGACGACGAAGACTCGGGTCCACCGTTCACTTTGGAGTTGGCGCGGGATCCAGAGACCGGCGAGTGGTTGTCCACCGTCGCGGCCTTTCGGTTTCAGGGCGGGCGCTATCAGCGCGCGCCCGCGCGTAAGAGCAGATAACAGTCCACAAGCAGAACGGTCTATTGCGAAAAGACGGCCAGACGCCCAACGACTAGCTCCAGTCGCTCTTGATACCCGGCAAGAATCTGTGCCCGGTCGTCGATCTTTTTGGAGAGGCGCTCCTGCCTGACCTGGTACTTGCCAATGTCCGTCAGAAGATTGTTGGCTCGCTCGAAGTTGCGGAACTTCCCTCGCTTGGCGTTCTCGCGTGCCACTTCTTCATCATGCTGCCTCTGCTTGCGAGCGATGGCTGCCTTGAGGTCCTCGAACTCGGATCGAGAACCCTTGAGCGACTTCTCATCTCGTTCGATCCGCCTTGCGAACATCGTGCGCTTCCTGTCTAGCACCGCCCGATCCGCCCAGATGAGAACATCTACGTCTCGCATCGCGAGTTGCTCAAGGGCGAGTGCTGCGGTGAGCCGAAGTCCGACCAATGCATCCTCAGATGGTTGTTCGCGAATCGAGTCGGCGATGATCTCCGCAAGATCGTTCGGGTAGAGGAGCTCGCCATCCATTTCACTCAACGCCGATGTGGCTTCCATGAATGCGGTGAGAAGCTCGCGCTCGCGGCAGCTTCCTTGTCAATTCCGTCCGCGCCGAGCGAAGAGCCCGCTAGACCGACGCCTAGTTGAACCAACTTGTTCTCTGGATGAGCGGCTGCCATGACAGCCAGTTGGGCCAAGATCTCGGCCAGATTTCCGGCCTCTACTCCCGCCAACAACGCAGCACGTGCCGACTCGCTCTTCGCCGCACTGGCCTCAGCTGCCCCCGCTCTTGCACTAGGAACAGGTTGCTCGCTCTCTGACTCGTTCGTGTCCTGCGCATCACCGTCAGGGGATGAATCGTTCGCTACGACCTGGGCAGTCAGCTGAGTGAGCTTGTTGTCGAGCCGATCCAGGAGCTGCTTCAGGGCAACGGCCTCGTCTTCGCCAAGCTCAAGATGACGCAGCAAGATCTTCACGCCCGACGGCAACCGCTCGGAAGTATCAAACGGCAAACCAACAAGCAGGTCCTCGCAGAGCGTCTTCGCTCGCGTCAAATCTTGCCACGGTGTGTCCGCAGCCAAGACCTCGAACTGGGCGAACTGCAGGCGCGCATCTTTCGAGTCCACAGCAGCCCAACTCCAGACGACCGGCAAGGCATCGACCACTGCGAGTTTGTCTCCGTCTCGCAGGCCTTTTACCTGATGCGCAAACGTGTCGATCGATCGGTCTTTCGCCTTCGCGTCCTTCGAGATCTTCAGCAGCGCACGACGGAGCTTCTTCAGTCGAGCAGCTTCATCGTCACCAACAAACTGACACATGCGCGACAGGGAGTCAGCCGCCGCTTTGAGGTCTTTGAATTCGAGCTGAAGTTGCAGCGCATGGAGATGAAACAGCTTGTCTCCGGACCGATTGGTCAACGCGCTCGCAAGCAGCGATCTCGCGCCGTCCTCGTCGCCATCCTCGAACAGCGCTCGCGCTGTTTCGATCAGGCTCGCAGGAGATGCGTCTTTCGCACCCGCGCCCGTCTCCTGACCGAACAAAGACGCCCCGAGCATCATGACGAAGGCCGCAAACCGAAACTCTGATTTCATGGGTCACTCCTTGGCTCAAATCAAATCTCGACACGAAGTTATCGCGGGCCGTGCAAGCGCCCAATGGGAATCAAGCTAGATCGAGCTTGCCCGCGCTCAGCGACGCACGTCGACCGACAGCAACGCGGGCACGTGATGCCGATCATCGGGCCGCCTCACCAACACGGCGTCGAACCCCCGCGCCCCATCAGGCACCGCAACGGGCACCTTCGCCGCAGTGCCCAGGTGCAGGAACGGCGGATCGATCGTGCGGCGCGCCAACTCTTTGCCGTCTTGCTCGAAGATCACCTCGTAGGGAACACCGGAGGTCACCTCCAACACCGTCGTCTCGACGTCTTGGCGCTCGGGCCACGTGATGCGAATGCCGCCCAAGGACAGAACCCGCCCGCGGGTTTGCCAGTAGGGCAACGCACCGGGTGGTGAGGGCGGCAGTTCGGCGGGGGTCACTTCGACGGGTTCGGCGGCCAGGTAAGGACCTTCGACGTAGCGCTGCTTGGCTTCCGTGTGCGCTCCGGTCCACATTCGCCACAGTGCGCCCCAGCGTTCGCCGGAGAACACCGGAGCTCGCGTCATGGTGCGTAGATCGATCGCGTAGTCGCGAAGGTCCGGATGGAGGAATGCCGATTCGTCACGGGCGAGGAACTCAAAGTACCCCTCCGGAACGCGGCGGGTGTAATGGCCTGGCCGGATCTCGAAGTGCGGATGAATCGGCAGCCGCACAAGCAGAGGATCACAGATCCACGGGTCGACCAGATGCACTTGCGGCCCCGCGCTCAATCCCGAGTAACCCACGGCACCCTCGACGGCGATGAGGCGGAAGTCTACGGGGTTCAGGGCAAGCACCTCCGAGAAGGCGTCGGCGGTGAGCGGATCACGGGTCGGCGCGAACATGCCCATGCGTGCGTTGTAGAAGCGACGTTCGTCTTTGACGTTGCCTTCACCCTCGACGACCGTGTCACCCGGCGCGGCAAACACCGGCGGTCGCGGACCGCAGAAGGTGAGCACACCAACCAACACACTGAAGCCCACGGCGACCCATGGCCGGCCCAGCACCCCGCTTCGCGCAAGGATACATAGAGACAGGAACAAGGGCGCGGCGAAGAAGCGCCCGCCCATGAAACCGCCGCCGATCCACAGCACGTAGCCGAACCAGACCAGCAAGGACGCGGCGAGTGGCAGTCCCACGCGCGCACGCACACGCAGCAGGGCAACCACCAACCCTGAAGCGATCACCGGGAACGTCACGGGATCCTGCCACAGCGTGTATCTGAAGTAGTTCGTGCCCTGCTCAAGGATGAAGTCTCTTGGGACCGAAGCGCTGATGGCTTTCGCGTACGCCGTGTTGGGGAACGGCGTCCCGTAGTAGACCAGCGAAAACGCGAGCCAACCCAAGAGCGGCAATCCACCGACAACCGCCGCGCCGAATCGCAACCGCCAAGACAGTTTCGGCGCAGGAACCAAGCACGCCGCCAAGACGACCGGCCCGAGCAGCACAACGGCATCCGGCCGCGTGCAGGCAGCCAAGCTGCCGATGCACACGAGCCCCGCGAGTTGGCGCGCCGCTCGATGCGGCGGCACGGCGATGGGACGAGTTCGATTCATCCGCCACCACTGCACGCAGAACAACGCGATCAGCAAATGGAACATCGGGTTCTCCAAACCCGACGCGGAGAAGTCCATGAACGACTTGGAGCCAAGCGCCGCCATGGCCAGCGGCAGCCACACCAGACTTCGAGCCCCACGAGGACGCGCCAGGGTTCCGAGCAGAACCAACAGCGCCCCAGCCGTCACGACGATGCACAGCCACAAGGTGCCGTAGAAGTATTCCCCCGTGATCAGGCGAACACCCGTGAGACAGAACATCCACAGCGGATGCGTGTAGGTCTGCACACGGTCGGCCGGATTCCATCGCAGACCGTAGCCGTTGAGGAAATTGTCGACCGTCCGCAGCGTGATTGCCGCGTCATCGGCCAACCAGGCGGTTCGCACGAGCTGCACAAGCAACACGGCGAGCACGAGAGCCCCAAGGACTCCAAGGACTCGATGGGTGGCGCGGAGTCGAGGCGAGAGAGAGACAGACAAGGAGGCGTTCACGGAAAGGTAGTTGGCGGGGAACCATATCCGGGCAGGTGCCGCGCGCAGCCTTTCACGGCGATGTCATATCGACAATTCCATCTACTCGGGTTCCCCGAACCATGGGAGTATGCCTCCATGAACTTGCCCTATCCCGCTCTTCTCCTCACGACAGCCTCGCTGTTTGGGCTTGCCGTTGACTGCATCCAAGCGCAGGCACCTTCGGCCACGTCTCAACCCGCTGCATCACCGT
>CBESZZ010000145.1:0-8168 GCA_965534055.1 uncultured bacterium
CCCGAAGCCGAGCATCGGATGGCGAAGGAACTTTGGCGGCGACGCATGCCGGTCATCGCCGGGCTCGCGCTCAAGAAACATCTGGGTCTGCGCGCGCTGCACGGCGATGTCGCCGCGTTGACGGAGCGCGTGTTGCGGGATCGTTACTCAGTGCTGCACGCACACCTGCAAGGTGACCATCTGCTTGCGGCGTTGGTGTGTCGACGTCTCCGCGCGCAGGGGCATCGAGCGCCACTGCTGGTGCGCAGCATGTACGAGCCCAAGCTCGGTCGACCCGGCATGCGCTTGCGTCTGGCGATGCGCGGCACGGATGGCTTGATCGTGCCCACGCCACAGGCTCGGCGTGAAGCGCTGTCTCGCTTCAAGTTGTCCCCAGCTCAAGTGCTCTTCCAAGATCCCGCAGTCGAACCTGTCGCGGCGGATGGCGACCAGCGCGCGGCGTGGGGGCTCGATGCATCCCATCGAGTCGTCGGCATCACGGCGCGCATTCAGCCGCACCGTCGCTTCAAACTGCTTTGGGATGTGGCGCGGCTGGTCGCCGACACTGAGCCCAACACACGCTTCGTGTTGCTCGGCCGGGGGAACGACAAGGACACCCGTGAGTTGGTCAAGGAACCGATCGCGCGGCTTGGACTTGAGGGACATGTGATCCTGCCCGGCTACCAGATGGAGCCGGACTACAGCCGAGCGTTGGCCACGCTCGACGTTTTCTTGTTCTTGGTGCCGGGTTCGGACGGCACGTGCCGCGCGGTGCGCGAAGCGATGGTTCGGGGGTTGCCGGTTGTCACCACGGAACGCGGGATCTTGCCGTCGCTCGTGCAGCTCGAACCGCCACCGGAGGATGGGCCCGTGCCCAAGCTCGATTCCCCGTGGCGCGCGACAGCGTGCGGAGCTCTCTGCCGTGAAGATGCACCAGCAATGGCCGGTGCACTGCTGCACTACCTGCAGGACGACGAGGCGCGCGCGGCCGCGGGGCTGGCTGCCAGAAGTCGAGCGCGCGAATTCATGGACCCAGACACGAGGGCTCGCGAGCTGCTCGCGTTCTACGGCAGACTCGTTCATGGTTGAGGGCATGCCTCAATCGGCGAAGGCTGCGGCCGCGAACACCGAAGCTTCCTCTGAGGGCGTGCAGGCACGTTGCGACGCGTGGTGGCAGCGCATGCTGGAATCCCGCGATCCCGACGGCCCGGTGCATCCGACGCTTCCGCCTGACGTGGCCCCGGTGCAAACACGGCTGGTGCGGGCGGTGGGCCGAGGCACGCTCGCGGACGGTCGTTCCGTCTACCTCAAGGCGATGGACTTCCCGAGGTGGAAGGATCGGTTGCGGTATCTGTTCCGTGCACTTCCGGCGGCACATGAGGCGGCGCTGTTGCGCGAGGTTGCGGCGACCGGCTTGAACTGTCCGGTGGTGGTGTACGCCGCGACCGCGCGACGTTGGGCGATGCCTTGGCGTTCGCTGCTGATCACCGAGGCGCTCCCCGTGGCGGCGCAGTCGGCTCAGAAGCATGGACCGGTCACCTGGTCCGAAGCTTCAGCCGTGGCGGCCCGGCTGGCAGAGGCCGGGGTCTTCCACCCGGATCTGCACCGGTTGAACTTGGAGCGACTGGACGACGGTGGTGTCGCCGTCCTGGATCTGCAGTCTGCTCGTGCGCGCGGCGTCAGCTTGAAGGCTGCCGAGCGGCTGCATATGGCCGCGAAACTTCTCGCCGAACCTGCCGAGCGCGGGTTGCTCGATCAACTGCGCGCAGGCTGCGACAAGGCAGGCTTGCTGGCCTCGCCCTCGGCGGCTCTCGGCTCTGGGCGCGAGATTTCTGGATCGGATGCTTCGGATGCGGTCGCCCCTAATTCGAAGCTGGCCACCGAGGCTGCCGGGCTTCCCGGCGATGGGGGGCACGGCGATTCAGGTGCGGTGGCTGGCGGCCCCGAGATCTCTTCGGCAGCGGTCACCGCAGTCGTTGCCTCTGGATTGCTCCCCGAAGTGTCGGCCGGCGCACTCGCCGCGTCTGCGGCTGGAACGGCGCTCGAGGGTTTCCGGCGCTTGATCTCGCGATGTTTGCGCACCAGCACGCAGACGGTGGTTCGTCGTCGACCGTGGGCGACAACATGGCTGCGGCGAGGGCTCGACGCCGAGCGTGCGACCGCAATTGCGGTCGCCGTCCCGCGAGGACAGGCGCGCAAGCTCTGGATCGGGCAGCGCGGACTGATGCTGGCGGGAGGGCCGATTGCCCGACTTCTCGCAGCTCGTCGCGCCTCGTTGTGGCTTCCTGGCCGGGACGCCGTCTATATTCCAGCCGGTCAGGAGAGCCTGTTTCGAGAGAAATGGGTCCCGGAACTGCTGGCGGGGTTCGTCGTGGTCGACGAACTTTGCCGGCGGGCGAGTTCCGTTTCTCCTGACCAAACAGCAGGATTTCGAACGACTGCCACCGAGCGCTTGCGTTCGGGTGGGGACCCCACTGGGAGGGGCTGAGCATGGCGAATGACCAAGCGTACACCCAAGCTTCCGAGTTGACGCGCGGTCCCTTACGGGACGATGGCGGCAGCAACGATACCGACCGTGCTTCGAGCTCGGGGAGATCTACGTCGAAGGACGGGGAGGGTTGGCGACGACAGTGCCGACGCATCCTCTTCTTCGGCAAGAGCATGTCGCGCACGCGATGTACCGGAGGGCTTGTCGATGCGTTGCAGTCCCACGGTGCGTCGGTGGAGTGGATGAACATGGCGACCTTGCGTCGCTGGTTCGGCACGAAGGCATCGTTCGGTCTCGCCCGGCGGAAGTTTCGGAAGTTCCGACCGGACCTCGTGTTCGTGTTCTGCAGGGATCTTCCCCTCGAACTCGTGCAGGAGTTCAGTGGTGACGCACGCATCGTGCTTTGGATCGAAGAAGCGTTCGTCGATCGGCGGCACGTGGATTACCTGCGCTCGGCGGACTTGGTCTGCATGAGCAACCCGACCCACGCACCCTGGCTTGCGGAGCACGGTGTCGATCAGGTGGCCTTCTTGATGAGTGGGTTTTCAGCCCGCTACCACCGGCCTTGGACCGAGCCGGTCGAACCGGTTCGTGACGTTGCGTTCATCGGTGGCCCCGGCCGCAAGGGGCAGCGCGCGGAGGTTCTCTCTCGGCTCGCGGAGGCTGGCATCGATTGCCATGTCTTTGGCGACGGATGGAAGTCTGGAGCGCACAACCTCTCTAGCTGCCTGACCCTGCATGGGCCGGTTTCCTCGAAGCAATACCGCAAGGTTTGCGCGACGTCGCGCATCGTCCTTGGGATGAACGAGGTGAACGACCATCGCCTCTACTTCAGCAACCGGACCTGGCTGACCATGGCCTGTCGTGGCTTCCACCTGACGCACTACGTGCCGGGGCTCGAGGACTTGTTCACTCCAGGCGAACACCTGATTTGGTTCCACGACGCGGACGATGCACTGGCGCAAGTGCGTGATTGGCTAGCTCGGCCGGAAGATCGCGCCCGGGTCGCAGCTGCAGGCTGTGAGCTCGTGCACAACAGCCATCGCTACGCCGACCGCGTCGAAGGCGCGCTTTCTCGCCTCTACGACACGCCGCGACGACTTCTGGTTCGCGCGCGCGACGTGCGCATCCCGCGCCCGCCCGAGACGAGCAAGAGTCCGACGGCTACCGACGGCTCGCGGAAGCTGTCGCCCTCGTCGGCTCACGACTGAGTCCACCGACCCGTGCGTCTTCTTCACGTGCTCGCCGAGACGGGCTACTCGGGCGGTGAGGTGCAGCTTGAGCACCTGGTGCGGCACCTGCATGCCGGCGATCACGAGAACCACTTCGCCCTGGTGCCCGGAGCTCAATTCATCGCGGTGGCCGAGACAGTTGGAGAAGTTCACACGTTGCCGCTGCGGCGGCCAATGCATCCTGGACTGTGGCTGGGACTGCGCAAGCTGGTGCGCAACCTGAAGCCCGACGTGCTGCACTTCGGCTGCGGTCGTTCGTTGCAGTGGGGCGGCTATGCAACCAGCGGCTTGCCGGTCGATCTGCGCATCACGACCCGCCGCATCGACTATCCCATCGGAAAGTCATGGTGGCGCGGTGGCCGCTACCGCTCGCTGGTCGATCACACTGTGGCGAACTGCGAATCGGTGCGTCGTCGCGTGCTCGAAGCCGGGGTCCCGGAGTCTCGGGTGTCGAAGGTGTTCGAAGGCATCGACATGGAGCCTTGGATGCGGCTACGGGACGGGCGAGATGCGGCTCGAGTTCGCCTGCAGATTCCTCGCAACGCGGTGGTTGTGTCCTGCGCCGCGAGCCTGCGTCCACGCAAGGGTCAGAAGATGTTGATCGAAGCGTTTGCGCGAGCGCTTCAGGGACTCGAGTCGGACGGTGCTTCTAGCGACGCCGACCGTGCGTTGCTCATCCTCGCAGGAGAGGGGACGGATCAGGCGGCGCTCATCGAACATGCCGCGGCGCAGGGCGTTGCGACGAGCGTGAGCATTCCCGGATCCTTGCGGCCGGTCGCCGACCTCTACGCGGCGAGCGACGTGTTCGTGATGCCGTCCTTCAACGAAGGCTTGAGCAACGCTTGCCTCGAGGCCTCGGCGGCTGGGTTGCCGCTGCTGGTCACAAGCGTCGGTGGCCTCCCGGAGATCGTGGAAGCCGGAGTGACCGGGCGAGTGCTGCCACCTGGCGATGTGGCGGCGTGGACGGAGGCCGTGCGACTTGCGATCACCGACGAGCCTTGGCGAGAGAGCTGCGGCGCGGCGGGTACGCTGCGCACTCAAAAGCTCTTTCGTGCGGATCGGATGGCGCAGCAAATGGAGGCGCTGTTCCTCAAGCTCCTGGCTGCAAAGCAGTCCAACGAAGAGCGAGCCCAGTAGCGCGGGACAACGTGCCTTCGTGTTCTTGGTGCGGCGGTGCTTACTCAATCATGTGGGGCAAGCGCACCTGCACCTCGCCTGAGCGTGGAGTGAAGACCATGTGCTGCGCTGTGATGCCCATGCGGACCTCCGGGTCAGCCAATACCGCAAACGCCTGATCCGGCGTGACAACTTCATCGCGTTGAAGCAGTTCGCAAACGCGATCGAACCGGCCGCAGGACGATGCTTCCAGGGCACCATGCAGAGACTCTGTGGCGGGTCTTGTCGATGCGTGGGACGCGTCCAGAGCGCGGTAGTCGTTGGTGACAACCAGTCCGAATGGCTCTGAAGATCGGGTCGCGGCCCGGCTCGGCGTGCGTTCGATCACCTGGGCGTCGTCCTGGTTGGGGCCACTGAGAAGAAGCAGGCAGTCGCAGCAGAGTTTGGAGGATTGGAGAATCGCGCTGGCTTCCACGAACGGCACCTCGTCTTCGAGCACTTCACGAATCAAAAAACTCACCGGCTTGCCGGCGGCGACGGGGTCTTCACTAAGCACCGCGTTCAAGGTGATGGCGATTCCTGGAGCACCTCCGGACAGACAACCGACGAAGCCAGGCCAGCCGACCGTTTGATAGGCGATTGCACCTCCACGCTCGAAGCGGCATACCACGGTGGCTCTGGCGAGCAGCTGCTCCGGCCACCAATCCAGGTTGCGCGCGTGCAGGTTGCCTTGCGGGGTGTTGACCACGAATGCACTGCAGCCAAGTGCGCCCTTCAGCAGGTCGTAGTACAGGTTGATCAGGAGCAGCTGGTCGGGGTCGACTTCGAGAATGCGTGCTGCACCCTGAATGTCGGCCAAGTGCTCCGGGCGCAACGCAGCGACAGCCCACGTCTTGATCTCTGGGAGTTGCCCAGCCGCGGCGGCCACGTCATCTGCGAACGCGAGCACCAGTTCTTGGGCTAGAGCTCGATGCGGCGTCAAAGCGAGCCAACGCTGCTCAGGCGGTTGATCAAGCGGGATGACAAGCTCGTCAATCTGCATCACTTCATCGCGACGTGGTTCGGCTCCGCCTGCACGCGTTGGATCCAGTTGCAGATCGCGGGGTAGGGTTTGAGGTCGAAGGGGCCTTCCTCGGCCACGTGGGTGTAAGCGAACAGCGCGATATCGGCGATCGAGTAGCGCGTGCCGGCGAACCAGTCGTGCTTTGCGAGGTGAGTCTCCATGACCCGCAGCGCGCGGTTGCCCGCGGCTTGCCAGCTTTGGATCTGCGCATCGCTGGGGTTTTCGTTGGGATCCAATGCGCACTGGTGACGTGCCGTGGCGATGCTCGGTTCGTGGTTGTTCTGTTCGAACGCCATCCACTGCATGGCGCGGGTGCGTTCGAGCTTGTCGTCGGACAGGAAGGGGGTGCCGTCTGCGATGTGCCACAGAATGGCCATGGATTCGCCGAGGACGGTGTCGTCTTCCAGCACGAGCGTTGGGATCTTGCCGATGGGGTTCTTGGCGAAGAACGCTTCGCCTCGCTGCGCGTCGCGGTCGCCGTCGACAGAGATCGTCTCGCTGGTGAATTCCTTGCCGAGTTGTGTGAGAAGCAACCGGACTTTGTAGCAGTTGCCGGACTCGGGATGGTCGTAGAGGTGAAGCATGCGCGACGGGCGAAGCGGGTCGTGTCGACTGGTCGGCTCAGACGGTGGCCACTAGTGTGAAAATCGCGGGGAACCCCTCTTCAATCGGCTGCAAATCATCATGCGCGCACTCCTTACACTAGGTCTTCTCTTCATTCTGACTCTGTGCGCAGGCGCGCAAGGCATCCAAGGAATCTGGCAGGGTGTGCTCGATACCGGGAAAGGCAAACTCACCATTGTCTTCCATGTCGCTGGGCTGCCCGGTGAATGGACCGCGAAACTCGATAGTCCAGACCAGGGCGCGCGTGGAATTCCGGTGGATGAAGTGGTCTTCGCGGATGACGTGATGGAGTTGTCGATTCGGAAACTCGGCGCGACCTACAAGGGTACGTTGGCAGCGGACGGTGCTTCAATCGTCGGCACGTTCACGCAGGGCGCAGCGATGAAACTCGACTTAGCACGCGTCGAAGAAGTGAAGGGCCCCAATCGCCCTCAGACACCGAAGCCGCCATTCGACTACGTGGTCGAAGATGTCGTGTTTAGCCACGACCCGAAGCAAGACACCGTCGAGAGCTTCCGCGGCGGAGCAGGGCTGGGGGAGAGTGACGCGTCGCGCGTGAAGTTGGCCGGCACGTTGACCATGCCGCAAGGCGATGGGCCGTTCCCCGCCGTGGTCTTGGTGTCTGGATCCGGCCCGCAGGATCGCGACCAGATGCTGTTTTCACATCGGCCGTTTTGGGTTCTGGCGGACGCGTTCACGCGCGCTGGAATCGCGGTCCTGCGCTACGACGATCGAGGCTTTGGCAAATCCACGGGTTCGTTCACGGGCACGACCACCGCGGGATTCGCGCAGGATGCGCTTGCGGCGGTGCAGTTGCTGAAGGGGCGCAAGGAAATCGCGGCGGACAAGGTCGGGATCGTGGGCCATAGCGAAGGCGGGATCGTTGCGCCGATGGTGGCAGCAAGTTCCAAAGACGTGGCCTTCGTGGTGGCTCTGGCGGGAACTGCTGTCCCCGGCGGAGAGGTGATCAACCATCAAATGGCGTTGCTGCAGTCACTCCGTGGAGCAGCGAAGGAGGTCTCCGAGGAGGCTGTGAGGATCAACAATCTGGTGTTCGCGGAACTGGCGAAGCGGGCTTCCCGTGACGAAACCGTCGCGGCGATCTCGGAGATCTTCGGGAAGGCTTGGGACGACACACCCGATGCGCGTGGCGGTCAAGATCGCGACGCGTTCGTGCAAGTGCGACTCGCTCGAGTGACCTCCCCGTGGTTTCGGGAGTTCATCTTGCACGATCCGAGGCCGGACCTTCGTCGGGTGACGTGTCCGTTCTTCGGAGTGTTTGGCGAGAAGGACTTCCAGGTGGCGCCCGACCAGAACTTGCCCGAGATGAAGAAGGCGCTCGCTGACAACCCACACGCGACGCTTGTGGTCTTGCCGTCCTTGAACCATCTATTTCAAACGTGCGAGACGGGCAGCATCGACGAATACAGCGAGATCGAGGAGACGTTCGCGCCGGCAGCAATTGCTGCCGTGGTCGCGTGGATTCACGCGCGGACGAAGCCACAGTAGCGATCTAGTCATCGCTTGGCACCTTGGTGATTTGGTGCCAAGTCTCCTCCGGTTGGGCTCCGACCCAGTAGGGGTTGTCCGTGAAGTACAGCTCCCCGCTGACCGGATGAAACGCCATCCCCATGCTGCGCTGGTCAATTTCGAGCTGGGGCTCCTT
>CBESZZ010000146.1:0-8140 GCA_965534055.1 uncultured bacterium
CTTTGGAAGTTGCGCACGACCTCCCAAAGACTGCGGCGAGACTGCGGGTCGAGACCCGTCGTCGGTTCGTCCAAGAACAACAGCTCCGGCCGTCCCAGCAAAGCCACCGCGACGGCGACGCGCTGCTTCTGACCGCCGGAGAGCGAGATGTAACGGCTCTTGGCCTTCGACTCCAACGCGACCAACGCGATGGCTTCGTCGATCGTTCGGCTCGAAGGGTAGAAGCTCGCGAAGAGTTCGAGGATCTCCCGCACAGACTGCTTCTCCAGGAACGCTGTCTCCTGCAGGCTGACGCCTATGCGCTCGCGAATCGCCTGGTCTTGCCCGACCCCAAAGCGTCGCCCGAGAATCTCAACCGTGCCCTCGGTTGGCGCCTGTAGGCCTTCGCAAATCTCAACCATCGTCGTCTTGCCCGCCCCGTTGGGCCCGAGCAGACCAAAGACTTCACCGCGATGCACCGTGAGATCGATGCCGTCGACGGCCGTCACAGGAGGCGACCCGCGGCGCCCGGGGAACACCTTGCGCAAGCCGGTCAGAGCAATGGCCGGTGCCGCAGCGATGCCTGCGCTGTCCCGATCAGTTGTCATGGCGCGAGCTCTGCCCGAAACCACGCGGAAAGAGCCAACATGTCAGCAGGCATCGGCGCTTCGATGCGCAACGGATCCCGTGTGCGCGGATGCTCTAACTCCAAGCTCACAGCGTGAAGGCAGTGCCGCCCGGGGTTGGGCGCCCCGTCGGGCAAGGCGGCCTGCTGCACACGCCGCGCCTTGTAGGTGCGATCTCCCACCAGCGAATGACCGACGCTGGTCATGTGAACGCGAATCTGATGCGTGCGCCCCGTCTTCGGAAAGCACGAGAACTCGGTGAAGCCACGGAAGCGCTCCTTCACCTCGTAGAACGTCTGCGCTTCCCGCCCACCGCTCTCAACCACGGTCATTCGATCCGGGCGTGAGGCGTCAGGGCCGATGGGCCGGTCAATCCAGTCTGAGACGAAGCGCGACTCCGCGAAGCACAACGCGCGGTACTCCTTGGTCACCGTGCGCGCTTGCCACTGCGCCTTGAGTTCGTGAAACGCCTGCGCGTGACGCGCAACAACCAAGACTCCGGAGGTTTCACGGTCGAGGCGATGCACGATCCCGGGTCGGTCTTCACCCGCTTCCCGTGGCAGTGAACCGTCGTAGCGCGCATCGAGCAGATCCGCGACGGTGTGACCGTTGAAGCGTTTGTGCTCGGGCCGATGCGTGATGAGACCTGCGGGCTTGTTGATCGCGACCAGGTCTTCGTCTTCGAACAAGATCGACAACTCCGGCGCCTCGCCGGGGTCGGGCGGCGGGCCGTTGCCGCCACCGTGACCGCCAAGCCGCACCGGTTCGAACGCGACGGTCTGGCCCGTGAGCAACAGCTGCCCGGGCTTCACCGGTTCGCCATCCACGGTCACATGGCCGCCGAGGATCAGCGCCTTCGCCCAGCCCCGCGACGCAAGCGCCGTGTGCCGACCGAGAATGATGTCGAGCCTCGTGTCAGAAGAAGCGTCGTCGATCTGGAAAGTGATGCGGGGCACGGAAGTCACGGACCGTCCATCTTTGACGACGCGGGGTCGGAAGCAACGGCGCAGCCTGGGATCCCACGCCACGGCGGAAGGTTGGGGCGGCAGCTCGCCTGCGATTCCAAACTCGAAGGAAGGCGGATGGCCCGAGGTGTAGCCCGCACGGTTGTGGGGAAAATGGCGTCATCTGGCAGTCGAAAAGGCTCCACAAGATGCCGCCAAATCCTCTGCGTTGGTCGCTGCGACCCTCTTGGAGTGAAATTCGACTCTGGAAACTTTTGTGAACAACTTGTGGAAAACCCTCCTAATCCCGGCTGGCACTGCACAAACTCCAATGCGCTGCTGTGAGGTTCCTGTGCGCATGAGCGCAAGGTGACCTCGGCGCAGCGCATCGCCCACGATCTCAGATCGAAGCGACTCCTCGTCACACCTGCCTCGCCCCAAGCGTCGACCATCGGCCCCCACTCGATCCGGCGCGCACCCCGCCTGTCTCCCCCATGTACATCCACGAACCGGAGTCTGTCGCCGACGCGCTCACCGAAACCTGGTCACACCATGTTCTCGCGGTCGACGACGATCCGGAAATCCTCGCGACGCTCCGCTCGACACTCGAGCCCAACGGCATCCGACTGACGTGTGTCGACTCCGTAGCCGCCGCGCAAGCAGCCCTCGCAACGGATGCGTTCGATCTGATCCTGACGGACCTCTACCTCGGCGAGGAGCACCTGGGCTACGAAATCGCAGCCCTCGCCCACGAACGCTCACCCCGAATCCCCGTCGTATTGCTGACCGGCCGCCCCTCATTCCGAGGCGCCGTCGAAGCCATGCGCACCCAGGTCGCGGAAATCCTGGTGAAGCCGGTTAACCCTCACCTCATCGTCTCGACCATTCGCCGCACGATTCACGAAGCGGCGCTTCGACGGCGAACCGACGAGTTAGAGGCTCAAAACCAGGTTCTGGCGGAAGTGCTGCCGCGCGCCATCGAGATCAAGGACCCCATCACGAGCGGTCATGCCACCCGGGTGGTTCGCTACGTCGACTCGCTGGCGAAACGCTGTGGCTTGGGCCCGGAAGACCGAGACTCCCTGCGCATGGCGAGCCTCTTTCACGATGTCGGCAAGATTGGCATCCCGGACAGCATCCTGCAGAAGCCCGCGCGGCTGACGGCCGAGGAGCGCAAGGTCATCGAGAAGCACCCACAGTGGGGATACGAAATCCTCGAGCCGATGAAAGGCGTCGGCGACATGCGCCTGTGGGTCTATCAGCACCACGAGCGATGGGACGGCAAGGGCTACCCCAACGGCCTGCAGGGCGAAGACGTCGCCTTGCCCGGCCGAATTTTGATGCTGGCCGAGGTCTTCGACGCCCTGGCCGAGCGACGCTCCTACAAGGAGGCGTGGCCGGTCCCTCGGATTGCGCGATTCTTCCGGGAACAGGCTGGTCTGCAGTTTGATCCAGATCTTTCACACATTGTGGCGGATGGCCTGGAGGCTGAAGGAGCGCGCTTCTTCGCGTCCGCGCCGGGAATGTTGTTCTGATGACGGGTCGCGTCGAGCCTCGCAGGCTCGACGGCATGGGGATTGCCGCGCCCCAATAGCCAGCAGCCCCTGCGATCGGCCGCGAGAGGCCGATTCGCGTGGTTCCGGCAAATCCGAACCACCTGGGCGCAGGAACCGGAACCCCGATCGGAACTTCCCCGAGCGGTTGGTAAACTGTGGAACCTCTGTCCCCTCACGGGGAAGGAGTGACGGCCACGGCAGTGGCTCGACCCCTCTAGCGAATCGATCCGGCCTCGACCCGGCTGGACGAGCTCCGTGCCCCCGCACGACTGCGACCCACACAGAACAACCTTCATGCGCACATCTCGCACCGCCGCACTTTCCCGGTCCATTCGACTCAGCTTTGCTTCGACGCTTGGCGCATCACTGATCGCGTGCTGCATCCTGCCCAGCGTGGCCTCCGCACAAAGCGATGCGGTCGCAGAAGAAGCTGCGGCTCCAGCGGCGGACTCCAAGCCACAGGCTGCGGAAGGCCTGCCGAAGGGCATGCTCAAAGTTCCGACCAACGAAGTACGCGTCGGCCTGAGCGCTGAGCAGTTCGTGGAGGTCCTTGACCAAACGGCGCCGTCGAACAGCGACACCCAAAAGCGCGGAGTCACAAAGCTGCTGCCGTCGCTCGGCCAGAAGAAGGTGCACGTCGCAGGGTTCTTGCTGGGTCAGCATCCGGTGACGAACGAAGAGTACATGGCGTTCGTGAAGGCGACCGGCTGGCGCTTCCCGTACCACTGGTGGCGCTTCGGCGAAGAGAAGGACTTCCAAGAGAAGATCCCCGACATCCGCCAGGCCTACCCGGGGCAAGACTCGTCAGCAGCTTCAGTGTTCTACTGGGCCGCCAACTACGGACAGCTTCCGTACAAGTTGGAAGACAACCGCGGCAAAGACATCTCGAAGCAGCCGGTCACCTACGTCGACCGCCGCGATGCGATCGCGTACTCCGCGTGGCTCGGCATGCGCTTGCCCACGGAAGCAGAGTGGATCGCCGCAGCCCGGGGCACCGGCGAGAACCTGTTCATCTGGGGCGGCGACCAATCCAGCGACGTGGAAGACGGTTGGCCGAAGAAGGAGAGCGCGCTTCTCAAGCAGCTGAAGCTCTCCAGCAGCCGCGAGGTCATCTTGAAGGACGTCGGCGCCACCGGCTCCATCACGAACGGGCCCTTCGGCCATAGCGACATGGTCGGCCAAATTTGGGAGTGGACCGCCAACATCGGTGTCTACCCAGTCGTCCAAGGCCGCGACTACGACAAAGAGTTCAAGAACGCGATCAAGGAACTCAAGAAGGCGAAGCTCGACGAGGTCGTTCCCGATCGCCCCTACTGGAAGGACGGCCACGGGGTCATCAAGGGCGGCGCATTCTTCTCGCTGGGTAGCGGCAAGATGGAGTTCGCCATCGACATGAAAGGCGGACTGATCACCGAAGAGACCGTGCCTGGCGTTGGCTTCCGTGTCGCCAAGAGCACGCGACCCGCGAAAGACGTTCTGATCTCGCGCCTGCAAGTCGATTACGACCTGTCCGTGTTGCTTGGTGAGCGCAAGGCGAACCTCAACGACCAGATTGGCATGGAACGCTACGTGTTCGACGGCGACGGCTTGGTGACGTCATACGACGCGGTGTCTTTCGCACCGATGAACCACATCTCGGAAGCGAAGAACTTCAACGCCCGCAACCTTGGCGACGAGACCGCAACGCGCCCTGCGGCGCTCGGCGTGCTCGTGCTCACGGTGCCCGCCGCAGAGCCAGCGATCCCCGTCGGCATCTACACCGTCGAGTTCCGGGAGAAGGGCATTCCTCGCGAACTTCAGGACGCGATCAAGGCCGGCGTGCGATGGGTGCAAAAGAACAAGGACAAGCCTGCGGACAAGCAGGAAGAGAAAGACGAGGCGTGGACCAAGGTGGTCAAGCGCTTCGGCCTCACCGACGAAGACCTCGCGCAAGACGACGCAGTGACCGCGATCAAGTACGTGCGGGTGCAGGGCTTCAAGGTCCCGACGGACTCGAAGGTCCTGCTCTTCCGCGATGGCCAGGGCGACTACGTCGCGACCATCCCGTACACGAGGGGCGTCCCGCAAACCACGAGCTACGAAGGTGCGACGCTGATCACCGGAGACAAGGGTGGCAAGACCCAAGCCACCATTGGCTTCGCGGTGCCTTCGACTTCTAAGTCTTCACGCAAGGCGCTCGTGTTCGAACTGTCGCTGGTGCTCGATCAAGCGATCGGCGAAGGCCCGACCTGGCGCGTCCCTGAAGTCAAGCAAGCCGAAAAGGAAAAGGGCTCCGCGCAGAAGCGCAAGTAACCGCCCCGCCAGAAGTCCTCTCCCGACGCGCAATGCATCCCCATGGTGCGCGCATCTGCATACTCGTTCCGCCCTCGTCCCCAATGACTGAAGCAACTTCCAAGCCTGGCACTGCCGCCAAGGCCAACATCAACGCGCGCGCCAAGAAGGCGTTCTCCTTCCAGGACTACAGCGGCTCTCCGCGCATCGAAGGCGTGGAGATTCTCGAACTGAATCGCTTCCACGACGACGGCGGCGCGATCACCGAACTCGGCCGACTCACGGCCGGCATGCACGGGCAGCTGAAGGGGTTCGAAGCGAAGCAGGTCAACTACAGCGAAGTCGAGCCCGACGCGGTGAAGGCATACCACCTTCACCATCGTCAAACCGACGTGTGGTACGTGCCGCCTCACGACAAACTCTTGCTGGTGCTGCACGACTGCAGAGAGGGTTCGAAGACCGAAGGGAAAACGATGCGCTTCGTGCTCGGCGACGGCAAAGACCGTCTGGTACGGATCCCGCCCGGGGTCGCGCACGGAACGAAGAACCTCGCTCGCACGATGGGCCGCATCATCTACATGGTGGACGTGCAATTCTCCGTGGACCCCGACGAGTGTGATGAAGGGCGCCTGCCCTGGGATTTCCTCGGCGAGGAAGTCTGGGACGTCGTCAAGGGCTAGGCGACCGCGTGAGGCTCGGCACAGAAGTCGCCCGCCCACGCGATTCGATCCAGATCTCGGTCGGTATTGCCGGCCTGAAGATCTGAAGCTGGACTACAGACTCTGCTGCGTCTGTTCGCGGAGGTACAAGAGATCATCCGTGTATCGACCGATGGCCACTTGCTCGTCGGCAGCGATGTTCGTCCAGGTTGCCGCAACCTGCACCGAGCCATCCGTCGCGACGGTTAGTGAATCAACCTGCGCGTCGGCTTGAAAGTAGCCCTTGCGGATCATCTTGATCTGCAGCTTCAGATGCACTGCTGAGCCAACAGCGAACATGGCGGCTGCCGTCGCATGATCTGAACCATGGGCGCTCGGATCCCAGTGAAACTCGATTCCAGTCGCGGTGACGGAGTGAACATGTCCCACCCCGTGGTGGCTCTTGCCGGCGAACAACTCGGATCGTTCGTCTTCGAAAGAGAACATCGCTACGAGGTCCTCGATGCTTTCCCCCGCGGCTCCTCCCCCGGTTGCCGCAGGCGCAGCGCCTCGGCCTTGGACGAATTCGACTGCCGCACTTTCGTCGTCAAAGATCGAGAGGATCGAATCGAGCCCCATGCTAACCATCATCTCTCGGCAGAAAGCGGAGGGGCGGAGGATGGCCAACTCACCGCCGTTCTCTTGACACATTTTCCGCGCGCGAACCATCGCGCCAAGCGCGGTCGAGTTCAGAAACTTCACGTAGCGAAGCACGACGAGAACTCGATGTCCCGCTTGCGGGATCGCAGCTTCGACGGCTGTCAAAAAAGCTTCGGAAGCCTCGGTCTCAAACTCGCCACGCAGAACAAGTTTCGCGTGCGTACCTAACAACTCGGTTTCGATCTTCATGGTCTCCCTCAGTGATGCATGGTTTCCGCGATCCATCGCCTTTCAGATGCTGTGGCCCCAGATCTGCCCCAAGAACGGCGGCAGCATCGCGAATACTGGGGATCGACTTTGCGCCTCCGAACCCGACGGGTCGCATGACGCACCATCCAAGACGTGCGACCGGCCAAGTTCTTCCTGAGAGCGACGAGATGTTGCAAACGCGAGACTCCAACGCGAGCAACGAACGAAGCTCGCACTCCGCACCCATAGGCTGAACCACGAGTTACGCAGATCCGGCCACACGGACCCTTTTTGACTAGGTGTCACGAACCATGGCTTCCCAGTCCCGGGGTAGCGACCACCCAGAACCGCCCATCAGGCTCACATCGCGTGGTCGCTCGGCAGCGGTGGTCGCGGTCTCGATGAGGTGCTCCACACCCATCCCGTGAGCCTCCGCGAGCTGCCGTCCGAATGCCGCTCGCGAAATGCGCGTCGGCCCCGCGCAATGCACAATATTCCCCCCGCCTGCCTGAGCCCCGTCCGCACTCGCCGCTGCCGCAGCCGCTGCGAACAGCGCATCCGCAGCGTCTTGGGCGTGAACCGGCGTGCGAAACTCGTTGCTGAAGAGCGTGACGTCGCGCTTTTTGCGCACCGCCTCCAACACCATTTCACTGGCCCCGCGCCCCTGCGCATCAGGTCCGAACAGCAACGGCAATCGTGCGACCGTTCCGCCTTGGCTGAGGACATGGAGCTCTGCTGCGGCCTTGGTGCGGCCGTATTCCGACAATGGCTTCACCGAGTCTGCCGCCCCATACGGTCCACGCTCACCATCGAAAACGAGGTCCGTCGACACGAAGACGAAGCGCGCTCCGTACGCCTGAGCCAACCGCGCAGTCGCTTCGACGTTCACCTGCTGCGCAAGCTCCGGATCAGCGGCGCACGCCCCCATGGACGCCAGCGCACCGCAATGCACCATGACTGCGGTCACCGCCGTGGCCTCCGCGATGCGCGCGAAGCGCTCAACGGATCGGGGATCGCTGAGATCCAACGGCACCTCATCCTCCGGTCGACGACCAAGTCGCGTCACCGAGGCCCCAAGCCGCGCCGCCGCCGACTGCAGATAGCCGCCCAAGAAGCCGCTGGCCCCCGTCAAATGCACAGGCCCGCCCGTCCATGAACTTGGAAAGTCGAACCCTTCGCCGCTGTTGCCCCCGGCCGCCCATCAGGCGTCTCGCCAG
>CBESZZ010000147.1:0-8114 GCA_965534055.1 uncultured bacterium
ACATTGTCGCGCTGACGGGCTACGGAGATTCAGAAACCAGGGGCCGGTTGGATGCGGGTGGTTGGGATGGCCACTTCCTCAAACCCGTAGAATTCGCGCGGATCACGGCCCTTGTTCAGGAAGTTCAAGAGTTCCGCCTGCGATGAAATCGAATGAGATTTCAAGAGCGGAGAACTCGGGTGCCTCGTTGGGGCCATTCCAAATCTTGCTGGGTCCATCGGTCGAGCGTCCGGGTTACGCTCTGCGGCCCCCTGAAACCCAAGTCGCGGCGCTCGCTTCCTGTGCGCCGCGACGAGTGGTTTGGGGTCATCGTTCCAGCATCTCACTGAACACCTGACATGAAGATTGCATGCATCGGCGGTGGGCCTGGGGGTCTGGAATTCGCCATCCTCATGAAGACTCGTTGGCCCGACGCCGAAGTCGTCGTCCACGAGCGAAACAAGGCGGATGACACGTTCGGTTGGGGCGTGGTGTTTTCCGACGAAACGCTCGACAACGTGCGTGTCGCCGACCCGCAGACCGTTGCGGCGATCGAGCGGAACTTCGTCCGATGGGAGGACATCGACACCACCGTGCGCGGAGACAAGACCGTCTCCACGGGTCACGGGTTCTGCGGTGTGTCCCGCAAGGTTCTGCTACAGGAGCTGCATGCACGGTGCCACGAGCTGAAAGTCGAACTGAAGTTCGAGAGCGTGATTGGCTCGATCGATGAACTGAGCGACTGTGATTTGATCGTCGCCGCCGACGGCGTGAACAGCGAGGTCCGCGAGCAACACGCCGCGGCGTTCAAGCCGACCGTCGAGATGGGCAAGTGTCGCTTTGCCTGGTTCGGCACGGATCTGGATCTCGAAGCATTCACGTTCTTGTTCGTCGAATCACCCGACGGCCTGTTCATGGTGCACGCGTATCCCTTCCAGAAGGGCGACGAGAACCGCGGTACGTGGATCGTCGAATGCCACGAGGAGACTTGGCGCGCGGCGGGGCTGGATACGGCTACCGAAGAAGAGTCGATCGCCTACTGCCAGAAGCTGTTCAAGAAGTGGTTGGGCAAGAAGCACAGCCTGCTCGGCAACCGTTCGGTTTGGCGGCAGTTCCCGACCGTCGTCAACGAGAAGTGGCACACCAAGAACCTCGTGTTGCTCGGTGACGCGGCGCATACCGCGCACTTCTCCATCGGTTCGGGCACGAAGCTCGCGATGGAAGACGCCATTGCGCTGGCCAACGCGTTCGGTGACCCCAAAGAGCGCAAGAAGCCGCTTCCCGTCGATGAGGCGCTCCCTGCCTATCAAGAAGCGCGCTACGTCGACGTGCTGAAGACGCAGAAGGCCGCGCAGACGAGCCTTGAGTGGTTCGAGAACGCGCAGCGCTACCTGAAGCAGAAGCCGCTGCGGTTCACGTTCAATCTGCTGACCCGCAGCAAGCGCATCACCTACGACAACTTGGCGCTGCGTGACCCTGAACTCGTGGAGGCCGTGGCCCGCGACTTTGCGAAGCGGGCCGGCGCGAAGATCCGCAAGAACGACGCGGTGCTACCGCCCGCGTTCACGCCGCTTTCGTTGCGCGAACTGGAGCTCGATAACCGGATCGTCGTGTCGCCGATGTGCCAGTACTCGGCGTCCGATGGCCGCATCAACGATTGGCATCTCGTGCACTACGGCAGCAGGGCGATCGGTGGTGCGGGCCTTGTGATTACGGAGATGACCGATGTCTCCGAGTCCGGCCGAATCACTCGCGGTTGCGCGGGGCTGTGGGGCGACGACCACGTGGTGGCATGGCGGCGGGTGGTGGACTTCGTGCGCGAGAACAGCAATGCCGCGATCGGCGTGCAACTTGCTCACGCCGGCCGCAAAGGGTCGTCGTTTCATCCGTGGGAGGGACCCGATGTTCCGCTCACTGGAGAAGACGCCTGGGAGACCATGGCTCCGAGCGCGCTCGCTTGGGATGAGGGTTGGCCCGTGCCCAAGGAGATGGCACGGCTCGAGATGGACAAGGTTCTCGACCAGTTCGTCCACAGCGTGAAGCTTGCCGAAGAGTGCGGGTTCGACCTGGTCGAACTGCACATGGCACATGGTTACTTGCTGTCGAGCTTCCTCTCGCCCATGAGCAATCAGCGGGATGACGAGTACGGCGGGAGCCTGGAGAACCGCGCGCGATACCCCCTGGAGGTCTTCGCCGCGTGCCGCGACGTGTGGCCGAACTCCAAGCCGATGGCCGTGCGCATTTCTGCGACGGATTGGCTCGGCGACGAGGGGTTCACTGCCGCCGAAGCCGTGGAATTCTCGACCATGCTGCAGGCCGCCGGCTGCGATCTCATCGACGTCTCGACCGCGGGCAATACGCCTCGGTCGAAGCCGATCTACGGTCGGATGTATCAGGCGCCGTACGCCGAGCTGATTCGGCACGAAGTGGGCATCCCCACGATGGCCGTGGGCGCCATTCTTGGCGCGGACCACGCGAACACGCTGCTCGGCGCCGGCCGCTGTGACCTCACGGCCTTGGGACGCCCACATCTGCGCGAGCCATACTTGGCCTTGGGCGCCGCGACTCGCTACGGCATCGAGGTGGAGTGGCCGGGCCAGTATTTGCTCGGCAAGCCGCGCGAGACGCCTTAGCCCGACAATTCATGAGCGCTCGGGCCAAGCAACGCCCTGAGCACGCCATGGCTTCGTCAGACGCACGTCTGCAGTGAATGCTCGAGTCGCGAACTCCTCCGGGTTGGGTTTCCCGCCCCCCGGCGGCATCGGTCGCCTTCCTCTCAAGGGAGCGCTTATGACGCACTTCGCCTCGTTCCCTCACGAATCGTCCGGGCTAGCTCACCTGCGATGCCATCGTGATCGCAGAAAATCAGGGGCCGCCGCAGGATCCACTTCGGTCACAGGGGGGCCCGCGCCGACGACATACCCAGTAGGCTTCGCTCCCCCCTATGCCAGGCAACCACGACTACCGATTCCTCCGTGTCAAACTCGACATGGTCACGCGCTGCCAGCTCAAGTGCGTGATGTGCCACTTCGCCCATCCGGAGTTCCAGGAGAACCCCAACACGATGGGTGGCGAACTCCTGGAGAAGGTGGCCGCTGAGCTCTTTCCCCGCGCCCATGATGTGGTGCTTTCGTCGAGTTCCGAGCCGCTGCTGGCGCCGGACTTGCCGCGAGCGCTTGAGCTTTGCCGTGAGTACGGCGTGCCGGAGTTCCACTTCAGCACCAACTGCTTGGCGATGACCGACGCCATCATGGACAAGATCATCGACGTCGAGATGCCGATCTTGACCGTGAGCTGCGATGGGGCAACGAAAGAGACCTTCGAGAAGATTCGCAAGCCGGCGAAGTGGGAACCGTTCTTACGCCGTTTCGATCTCATCGACGCCCGCAAGAAGCATCGTGGCTCTGAGCTACCCCACGTTTCGGTGACGTGCGTCTTGATGCGCAGCAACATCGAAGAAGTCCCGGAGATGATCCGCTTCTTCAAGAAGCGTGGCGTGCGCGACATGAACTTCGTGCACATGGCCGTGATTGGCGGCTTGGGCATCGAGGACGAGTCGCTCATGAACGAGCCGCAGCTCGCCAACCGTATCCTCGCGGAAGGTCAGCGAGTCGCCGACGAAGTCGGAATGAACGTCTGCATGCCGATCCCGATCGCTGAGACGTTCAACACCGAAGGCGATGTCACGGACCAGTCGCGCAGCGACGAAGGTGGCGGCTACGCGCTCCTCGCCCCCGACGTGGACCCCAAGGCGCTGAAAACCTCACCTGAAGTTGCTGCATACCTCAACCACAAGAACAAGGAGTTCCGGTTGAAGGTGCCCGAGAAGGCGCACCACACCAGGCCGTGCTACTTCCCGTGGTTCTACATCCACGTCAACCCAGACGGGACCGTGTTCCCTTGCGGGTGCTGGTTCGAGTTCACCACCTTCGGCGACTTCAAGACGCAGACGTTCGAAGAGATCTGGACGGGTCCCAAGTACGTCGAGCTGCGCAATCAGCTCAAGAGCTTCCAGCTCCGCGACGTGTGCGCGAACTGCTCCGTGGCAAACATGGGGCGGCCGGACGTCAAAGCGTCCTTCAGCCACCGCGCCAAAGTGAAGCGCCTGCAGAGCAGCGAGTGATCGCAGCAAGACGTCGCGGACGCGACGTCTTGCCTCACAGACTCCTCAACGAGGCTGTCGCAGGCGAATCCCGTCGGGTCGGAGCTCGATGAGTTCTTGTCTGAACAGCCCCCCGATCGCCGCTTTGAACGCACGCTTGCTCAGGTTGAAGTGATGGGCGATGTCTTCCGGCGGACTCTTGTCGTGCAGCGGCAGAAAGCCGTCGTCCTGCGCGCGAAGCGCTTCAAGAATCATCGCTCGGTCGTCGATCCCTGCCGCCATACCAAGCTTGCGAAGCGAGATGTCGAGCTTGCCGTCGACCCGTAGACGTTCGATGTAGCCCTGCAGCGCATCGCCCACCCGTAGGTCGTGTGGCACCTGGGCACCGTAGATCAGGCCTGAATGGCGCTCGTCGACGACAACCTGCGCGCCGAGGTCGTTGAACGCCCACACCAGCAGCTGCACTTCCTGTCTCGGTCGCAGGTGGTCAATCTCAAGATCGAAGAACCTGCCGAGTCGCGTCGAGCCAATCAGCCGGTCCGTCCGCTTGTCGCACCGCACCTCGACGACATACCGCCACCCGATCTGCATCGCGTCATGCTGTTCGATCTCGGGCACGAAGAGGTCCTTCTCGAGACCCCAGTCCACGAAGACACCGTGAGGGGTTTGATCGATGGTCTCCATCACGGCGACGTTGCCCAAGGTGGCGCGGGGCATCTGGGTAGTTGCGACCAGACAATCTTCAGAATCGGTATGGACGAAAACACGCACGGAGTCGTCCACATCCAAGTCTCTCGGCACGTGCTTGCGTGGCAGCAGCACTTCCCCGGATTCATCGCCGAGGATCGCCCCGATCGCGATGAATCGGATCACATCGAGGTTCTGACATCGGCCCAGTTGGATCATTGGTTCCCAGTCTGGCGCCGGGCCGCGTGCGATACCACATTCGGCGCTCTGAAATCCGGCAGCACGAGCGCCACGTGGTCGACAAGACCAAAGTTCGTCGAGCTGAGCACGTACACCTCAACGCTCGGCGTGTGCGGCGCGAGCGTGGGTGAACGAATCGATGTGCATGCTTGCGTCACCGCAAGCAGCACGGCGCAACAATGCAGACTACTCAAACGCGTCGACAGCGCGGTACGCGTCGATCACCGCGCGCTCGCCTTCTTTGCCACCTTGGGAGTTCCCGTGCTCCATGCCGACGATTCCGTCGAAGCCTTTCTTGTGCAGGTGCTTGAACACGTTGAGGTAGTTGATTTCTCCGGTCGTCGGCTCGCGCCGCCCCGGGTTGTCACCGACTTGGATGTAAGCGATCTCGCTCCACGCGCGATCGAGGTTGGGAATCAGGTTCCCCTCTGCGATTTGCTGGTGGTACAGGTCGTCCAGGATCTTGCACGAGTCGCTGCCGACTCCGCGACACACCTGGTAGGCCTGCGGCACGCGCTGCAGGAACAGGTTGGGATGGTCGCGGAAGTTCAGCGGCTCGAGCACCATCGTCAGCCCGGCAGTTTCGCAAACGTCTGCACATTCGCGCAGCAGGTCGATGACGTTCTGTGTCTGGTACTCAATGGCCAGGCGATGATGGAGGATGCCGGGGACCACGGTGCACCACTTCGCGTTCACCGTCTGCGCCACATCCAGTGATGCCTTGATGTCGTCGAGCACCGTTTGCCGGTGCTTCTTGTCGCCGGCCGCGAAAGTGGCCTTGCCAAAGTCCGCGTGCGCGACGAACACGCCCATCTCGATGTCGAGCTCCTGCATCCGCTTCGCCAGAGCTTTCTGCACCTCTGGGGATCGCCCCTTCATGCCGTTGTCTTCCCACGCGCGGAACCCCTCGTCGGCTGCGAACGTGAGCTGGTCTTCCATGCTCTCTGCGTGGTTCTTGAACATCCCGAAGTGCGGGGCGTACTTCAGCTTGAACGGCTCACCCCGTGCCGCGATCTTGCGGTCTCCGGTCTGCGGAGACGCAGCGTTCGCGTTTGCGAGCCACGGGCTTGATGCGGCTGCGGCGCCGCCGGCGGCGTAAAGGCTGAATTGACGTCGGTTCATGCGATGGGCTCGAAGAGTGGAGGACGAGGTTTGCGAGCCCGCGAGCGTAGCCGAGCCAGCCGCCGTCATGCACGGGTAGACTCCGGCCGACGGTTGACCTCGATCCTGAGACCAAAGACCCTCCGCCCATGCCTGACGTGTCACCCCGCTTGTTGTGCCTTGCTGCCGCCATCACCATGACTTTGGGCTGCGGTGAGAGCGAGCAGAAGCCGAACCCTGATCCCGCACTGGCGGGTGGTGGAGCAGGGGGCGTGAAGTCTCCTCCGCCGATCGAACCGAATGGGCAAGCCGGCACAGGCTCAGGAACTCCGTCGGTGCTGCCCACGGAACCAGGCCCGGGTCCGTCCAGCGCGGAGCCCGCGGCCAGCAGCATCGCGGTGCAGCCCGGCGAAATGATTGCCGGCACGCAGACGAAGTTCGAAGCCTACGCGGAGTCCATTCCCGGCACGGACCTCACGTTTCAGATGGTCCCCATTCCAGGGGGCACGTTCCAGATGGGCAGCCCCGCTACCGAAGCAGGCCGCAACGAAGACGAGGGCCCACAGTGCACGGTCAACGTCAGTCCGTTTTGGATGGGCGTTCACGAAGTCACGTGGGACGCCTACGACGTGTGGAGTTATGCCACCGACACGGCCGCGGGAGTCGAAGGGTTGGACGGAGTCACGCGCCCAACACCGCCCTACACCGACATGACGTTCGGCATGGGCCACGATGGCTACCCCGCTATCTGCATGACCCAAGTCGCCGCGCGTGCGTATTGCGCGTGGTTGACGAAAACGACCGGCCACGTTTATCGGCTACCGACGGAAGCCGAGTGGGAGTACGCGTGCCGCGCGGGAACCACCACGGCGTATTCCTTCGGCGACGACCCCACCATGCTCGACGAGTACGCGTGGCACGCCGGCAACTGCGATGCGGGCAAGGGCCTGGTCTACCAACCGGTGGGCGGCAAGAAGCCCAACCCTTGGGGTCTCCACGACATGCACGGCAACGTGATGGAGTGGACACTCGACGCCTACGGCGCGGACTTCTACGCCGCCGAAATGGCGCAGCCGCGGGTCAATCCTTTCCACCAACCCAAGCGCTTGTTCCCTCGAACGGCGCGCGGCGGTTCGTTCATGGACGACGCTGCGCTGTTGCGAAGTGCTGCCCGGAAGTCCTCGCGGCCGGCGTGGAAGCAGCAGGACCCGCAGATCCCAAAGAGCAAGTGGTACCACACGGACGCGTTGTTCCTCGGATTCCGCGTGGTGCGGGTTGTGGACCCCGAGGCGACCCGTGAGCAGGCGTTGCACGGGATCGCTCCCAACTTGGAGCCGTCCGTGCGCTGACGCGGACGTGGCGGCGACCGCTCGCAAATAGAATGGAGCCGGCTGCGTAGCCTGCAAAAGCCACTCGCCGGCACGCAGTCACTTGCTTGAGCCGGCCTTCCCGCAGAATTACTCAGGAGACCTCTCGTGCCCAGCAACCACTTCTATGCCCAAATCCTCGGCCGCGAGGAGGGCCCGTTCGAGGTCCGCGGCATGCGCCAGATGGCCACCGATGGCGTCTTGAACAGCGGCACCCTCGTCCGCCAAGAGGAAGGCGCGTGGTTTCCTGCAGGCTCCATGCCAGGGGTCTTTTCCGATAAGGAATGGCTGGTCGCGGTGATCTTCTCGGGGCTGCTCGGAACGCTTGGCGTGGATCGGTTCTACACGGGCCATTTCAGTCTGGGCCTGCTGAAGCTCATCACCCTGGGTGGCTTGGGCATCTGGTACGTGATCGACCTGGTGCTGTTCTGCCTCAACAAGGTGAAAGACCGTGATGGGCTGCCGCTGAAGAAGTGAGCATCTGCGCCGGCTTGGGCGCACCAGGCAGGAGGGTTAGGGTCTAAGGCTCACCTGTCGCACCTCCTCCCAAGCTGTCATGACCAAGCGCTCCGCCTCTGATCTTTCCCGCCGCCGTGTCCTCAAGGCTGGAGCCGCGTTGCCGGCTGTGGGGTTGGCGT
>CBESZZ010000148.1:0-8111 GCA_965534055.1 uncultured bacterium
GGCTCTTCCCGCTGTTCATGGGTGACACAATCCTCGTGGAAGTGCTGGATGCCGACGCCGACGGCGACCTCGACATGATCGTCGCCTTCGACGACCCCGTGCTCTACCGCAACGACGGCACCGGTGCGTTCACCGCGGACACCGCGGCCATTCCTGCGCGCTTCCCCACCGTTGGGGATCGAGCTTCGACGCTCTCGGTTGCTGATGTCGACGGGGACGGTGACTTGGACTTCTTGGCTGCGCACACGTTCTTCAACAACCCGAGCGTCGCGACCAACGATGCGGTGCTCTACGAGAACAACGGCGCAGGTGTCTACTCGGTGCGGACGGTCTTCAACGAGAGCAGCGACTGGACCCGTGCAACATTGGCCGACGTGGATTCGGACGGTGACCAAGATCTGCTCGTTTCGACCACCGAGTTCATCGGCGGCCGTAGGGTCAACAAGGCGGAGATCCTCGAGAACGATGGTGCTGGGGTTTTGGTGCGAGGTGTCAAGACGTTGGGTGGTCTCGAAGGTCTACCGAGCGTCATTCAGGACATCGACGACGATGGCGACATCGACTTGGGGTCGTACGTCAACAACACGGCGCAGATCAGGGTGCGCTTCGTTCCGCGTTTGGGCGGAACGCTGAATCTTCAGGTCCCCAATCCCAGCACGCTCTTCACGCAGTCGGCCATCGTGCTGATCTCGGCCGCACGATTCGCCCAGGCGGTTCAGTTTCCGACGCTCGGTCAGCTGGCCGTGGATCCGTCGCTGGGCTTCTCAATGCGCGCGTTCTCTCGATTCCGCGGTGCGCCTGCGAACGTCGACCTGCCGATCCCCAACGTGGCATCACTGGCTGGCGTGAAGCTCTACGCGCAGGCTCTGGTGCTCCTCCAGCCACGGCTGACCAACGCGATCACGGTGACACTGGCGCGCTAAGCGACTAGAAGCTCTGCACCACGATCCGCACGAGTATGATCGCGGTGACGGCGATCACGACGAGGGCGACCTTGTCGTGGCCGCGCTTGACGCTGAAACTTCGCGCCGGCGTAGCTGTCGATTCCTGCGCCGACCGCGAGCACCGTGGCTGGTCTCCAAGCGATGGTGCCACCCTCTGCGAACACGGCACACCCGCCGATCGCAGCGATGGCATGTTCGGCAAGAACGCGTCGATCGCCGGGTCCGCCCTCGCCACCCCAACGTGCGTGCGTGCGCGCGTACCCGCCCGGAGCGAGCAGGGTGGATGGCAACGGTTCGCTGTTGGGCCAATCACGAGTCTGGTAGTCCGAGACAGGTGCTTGGGAGTCGTGACACGCGGTTTTGCGCCCTTGAGATGGGGGCAGTCCGCGCGCGTTGCAGCGGCGCAGTCGTGAGGATCTCTGGATTTGTGAAACCGCGACGGCCGTTGCGGCCATGAACTCACCATCCAAGGCGCAAGTTGCCCCGCGTCACAACCCAGTTCAGGATCCCTTCTGCATGCGTCTCCCTACCCTCGTCCCGCTTCTCCTTGTAGTCACCGGTCCAACTCTCGCCGCGCAGGAGCTCTTCACGCGCAACGCGTTGGAGCATGTGCCCGATACGACCCTAATTTCACCGATCATCGCGGACTTCGATGGGGACGGAGATCTGGACGTTTACGGCTCGGGCACGCTGCTTACCAACTTCTTGGGGCGGTTCGTAGAGAGCGGCCCGTATGGCGCTTGGAACACGCACTTGGGGGCCCACGACTTCGATGGTGATGGGAAGCTGGACTTGCTGGACAACACCTCCAGTGGCTTAGCAAGCGTGGGGGTCTCATTCAATCGCCTCCCCTTGCCGTTCCAGCGACGCACCTTGGGGCTTACCGGTGGTGCGCGAGTGAGGGGTCATGCGGTGGCAGATTTCGACCAAGACGGCGACCTCGACATCATCCTCGCGTCCGGGATGTTTTCCGCGCCGGTGCAGCAACTCGTCAATGATGGAACCGGTGCGTTCACCAACGTGACCACTGCGCGCATGCCGCCATCGGGCCTTCGAGTCGAGGGGGTGGACCCGATCGACTTCGATGGCGATGGAGACCTGGACTTGGTCGTGAGCGACTACGCCAATGGGCCCAGGAGCTTGGGAATCATGATCAACCAAGGCGGAGGGGTCTTCTCTGCGCCGGATACGACCCTCGTGCAGTCAGTCGCGTGGGAGGTGCTGCACATCGTGGATCTCGATGGTGACGGGGATCAGGATATCTTGGCCAACGGAGGTCGTCTGATCGAGAACCTAGGTGGCACGTTCGTCGATGCCGCTGTGCAGCCGATCTTCCTCACTGCTGCGTTGAACTTGGTGTGCTCGGGAGACATCGACGGTGATGGCGACCTTGATCTTTTTGCGTCCTACGACGCATTCCTCAGCGGTTGGTTTGAGAACGTGGGCGCTGGCCTGCCCTTCGTCGATCGCAGGCAGTCGGGAGCGATGGTGCGGTGGTGGTCGCATACAGCGATGGAGATCACCGATGTCGATGGGGACGGCCACTTGGATGTGGTGTCCGCGAGGGATCGCGTGCGCCTCTTGCTCGGACAGCCTTCCGGCGATTTCGTGGACTTGACGCCGGAACGTCAGTTTGCCCATCACTACGGCGACTACAACGGTGACGGCTACCTCGACGCGGTCTTTGGCTTTGGAGGCTACGAATTCTCCATCCGCCGCGGAGACGGAGTGGGAGGCTTTGTTGAGTCACGCACTGCTCCTGGTGTCGGTGTCGTTCGGGTTCTGAACCAAGCAGACGTCGACATGGACGGCGATCTGGATCTGCTGTACTGGGCGCGTGTGACGAACTCTCATCCTGGGATCCTGTTGAACGACGGTGCGGGCAACTTCTCGCAGCGCGCCAACACGGTTCTGACCCACGTCGGTCAGGTGACGTGGGCTCGGTTCGCCGATCTCGACGGAGACGGTGATCCGGATCTGATGGTTCAGCACGGATCCGGCCGGACCAACCGCATCACTGAGCTGCTCTTCAACGACGGCACTGGTGGCTTTCTTGCGGATCCGGCTCGCCAGATTCCACCGTTCTTAGGTCAAGATGCAGTTGCCGAGGTGTTGGATGCCGACGGTGATGGCGACCTCGACCTAGTTTTGGCCTACGACGATCCCGTGCTCTACCGCAACGATGGTTCGGGCTCGTTCAGCGCAGATCTCGCGGCCATTCCGGCACGTTTTCCTTCCGTGGGAGATCGTTCGTCCGCGCTCTCTATTGCCGATGTTGATGGGGATGGCGACCTCGACTTCCTGGCATTGCATTCGTTGTTGAACAACCCGCTTGGCGCGATCAAGGATGCCGTGATTTACGAGAACACCGGCGCGGGCGTCTTCTCCGTGCGCACTGTGATCAATGAGGCCGCCACCTGGATCGATGCGGTTTTTGCCGACGTGGACTTGGATGGCGACCAGGACCTACTCATCTCGAGTTCGGAAATCATCGCGTGGCGAACGGTTCGCAAGGCCGAGATCTTGGAGAACGATGGCACAGGTGTTCTCGCGCGGGGCACGAAGACCCTGGATGGGCTCGAAGCCCTGCCGGACTTCATTCAGGATCTCGATGGCGATGGGGACATCGACCTCGACTTGTTCGTTAACAACACGGCGCAGATCAGGGCTCGTTTCGTGTCGCGCTTAGGTGGTGAGCTGAACTTGCAGATCGCCAACCCCAGCTTGAGCGCCACGCAGTGGGCGTACGCTCTGATTTCGGCCGGGAGACTCGCGCGGCCAATCCGCCTGCCTACGTTCGGTCAGCTGGCCTTGGATCCGGCGCTGGGCTTTTCGCTCCAGGCACTTTCCAGGCGCGGCGGGCCGGTGGAATTCGACGTCCCGATCCCCAACATCGCATCGCTCGCTGGCGTGAAGCTCTACGCGCAGGGTTTGATGATCAACCAACGGCGGCTGACCAACGCGATCACGGTGACACTGGCGCGCTGAGCGACTAGAAGCTTTGCACCACGATCCGCACGAGCATGATCGCGGTGACGGCGATCACGACGAGGGCGACCTTGTCGTGGCCGCGCTTGACGCTGAACTTTGCGCCGGCGTAGCTGCCGATTCCTGCGCCGACCGCGAGCACCGTGGCTGGTCCCCAAGCGATGGTGCCACCCGCTGCGAACACGGCACACCCGCCGATCGCAGCGATGAGCACGAGCACCATCTTCACCGAGTTGATCGCGATCAGGTCGCGGGAGTAGACGGCGCTCAACACCATGATCGCCACCAAGCCTGTGGCGACCTGCACGAAGCCCATGTGCAGCCCGAGCAGCGTGAACAGCAAGCAGGCCTTCCAG
Organism: uncultured bacterium; assembly: GCA_965534055.1. Lineage (GTDB taxonomy): Bacteria > Planctomycetota > UBA1135 > UBA1135 > UBA2386 > CBESZZ01. The sequence goes on from CBESZZ010000148.1 coordinate 4,289, forward strand.
GGCCGCGGCGCGAGCAGCTCGGGTGGCGCCTCGTTCTTCGGGCGTCGAGACGCTTGTCGCCGCGAGTGCAGCATCTTGATGAGCAGTGCGAACAGCACGACGCCCAGGTAGATCTGGTAGACAATCACGGGCAGCTCTAGGGCCAGCCAAGCGCCGACCATGGCTCCCGGGATCGTCATCAGCCCGTAGACCCACGCGATGCGCGGCGGTCGATGCCCGCGCTGCGCGAAGGAAGCGAAACCGCCCAACCCCAACAGGATCGGGCTCAGCCGAATGCTGGCGTTGGCGGCCCGCGGGCCCAACCCGGCGAGTTCTTCCATGGCCAGCAAGCCCAGCACGCCCGCACCACCCGCGAGGTTGTTGATCCAACCGAGTGCCAGCCCTGCTGCGAGGATCAAGAGGCCGTCGAGCAGTTCCATGGGTGGTTGGGTTGCCGGATGAGCCAGCCGGGTGAGCCAGCTGAGCAGAGCTGCCAGGCGAGAGGATCGCGTGTTCGCGACAAGGCGACGTGCCAAACGCGGCTAGTCAGCCGCGACTCGTCAGGATGTGACGATCAGTCGTCGAGGATCAGGCGAGCAGGTCTTTGACGATCTCGCGTTCTTCGAGGAGCTCGTTGGTGGTGCGCGTGATCTTCTCGCGAGAGAAGTCGTTCACCTCAAGGCCTTCGATGATCGACCAACCGCCCTTGCCGTCCGTCGTGCAAGGGAACGACGAGATGATGCCTTCGGGCACGTCGTAGGCGCCTTCCGAATACACGCAGATCGACACGGGGTCGGACTTGCCGCGTGGGTGGTAGAGGTCGTGGCAGTGGTCGACCAGGGCGCTGGCCGCCGATGCCGCCGACGAACTACCGCGCGCATTGATGATTGCCTTGCCGCGTTCCTGCACCGTGGAGATGAACGTGCTCTTCAGCCACGCGTCGTCGCCGATCATGTCGGCGGCCTTCTTGCCGTCGATCGTCGCGTGGTGCCAGTCTGGGTATTGGGTGTTCGAGTGGTTGCCCCAGATGGTCATGCCGCGAATCGTCGACCAGTGCTTGCCGCTCTTGCCAGCGAGCTGCGCCATCGCGCGGTTTTGATCCAGACGCGTCATCGCCGTGAAGCGGTCGTTGGGAACATCCGGTGCCGAGTGCAGGGCGATGAGGCAGTTCGTGTTGCACGGGTTGCCGACCACCGCGACGCGCAGGTCCGGGCCGCCGACTTCGTTCAAGGCACGGCCCTGGCCGGTGAAGATCGGGCCGTTCTCGGCGATCAGGTCCTTGCGCTCCATGCCCTTGCCGCGCGGCTTGCTGCCCACGAGCAATGCCAAGTCCGCGTCCTTGAATGCCACCTTGGGGTCGTCCGAGCACTCGATGCCGTGAAGCAGCGGGAACGCGCAGTCCTCGAGCTCCATGCGCACGCCCTCCAGCACCTTCAGCACCGGCGTGATCTCAAGAAGCTGCAGGATGACGGGGACGTCTGGTCCGAAGACGCCGCCGGCTGCGAGCCGCGGCAGAAGGCTGTAGCCGATTTGGCCGGCGGCGCCGGTGACGGCGATGCGCTTGGGAGTGGTCATCCGGGCATTCCAACAAAGCCGGCGCTCGGAAGCTACATCAGCCCGAAGTTGTTGCCTGCCCTGGGGCCGTGACGCCCGATCCGCTCGTCATGCGTGCCGACGCAGCGCGTCTCAGCTGGTCAGCGTCGGGCCAGACGCGGGCCAGACGCGAGTCACTGGGCGCGCGGCGCGAAAATGAGCTGCGGGCCGGCAGGTTCGCGGGTGAACTCGCCCTAGAGGTCCGCGGCCCCAGTTCCCGGCAGCGGGGGGCCCTGGGCAACCATGTGCTCATCGATGACCGGGAGCAGTTCCTCTTCCCACACGCGCCTGAACTCAGGGTGTCGGGAGAAGATCGCGAAGGCCTCGGGGGACTCGAAGACCGAGAACAGCACCATGCTGAAGCCGCCATGATGTTCGGCCACATTGTGCGTCACGGCGAAATGGTCCACGCCGGGCAGCGTCTCGACCAATGCGCCGAGAGCTTCGCGGGCGCCACGCACGCGATCCAGGGTGACCCCGGCGCGCAGCTTGAACAAAACAACGTGGTGGAACATGTCCACCACAATCTATCACGGCGGTCGTCTCTGAATGCCGTGAACTTCAGCCGGCGTCGCGGGTCTCTAGCTCAAGCAGTAGCGGGCGGCGGTGCGATTCTGTCTCGCAGGCGCCATGTCCAAAGCCGACCTGCACTTCGCCGTCTTGCCAGCAAAACACGACGTCGTCGGCGCGTGTGCAACCGGGAATGTGCACGGTCACCGGCTGTAGCTCGATGATCTCGACGCCGAGCTCTGCAAGTTCGCGTGTGCTGGTCTGCAGGCGTTCGTCGATCTCGATGAGTCGAGCGTTCAAATGGCTGATGGCCCAACCAAGGCCTTCGGGAGTTTCGGCGTCTTGAAACGCGGACCGACGCTGCTGCAGACGCGTGCGCACCGTCACGCGGTCGCGGATCTCAGCCGTGATCGAGTGGATCAGCGGCAACATGGCGTTGGCCTGGAACAAAGTGAAGCGTCGCGTCATGGCGCACCTCGTAGTCAATGTCTCGTCCGAGCTAAGCCGCGTCTTGGATACTCCTGGGTGGAGAGAACGTCGATGACGCGGATGTCGAACTCAACCTTGACTAGCCAAGGTTCGGCTCCGAGTAACGCCAAGGATTCAGGGTCGGGTCGGCGTGACGGTGCGATGAGACTGCGGTGCCGATGGCGAGACGAGCTCGGGGTTCCGGGCCGCCGTATGCGCTCCGGGAAAATTCCGTCAGCGAATGCCGTGCACCGACGTGCGGTGGAAGACCAGTTGGACTGCGTCCAGGGTCTTCAGTCGGCGGGTTAGCTCGATGCTCAATGCTCCCACGTCGATCTCTCGATCCGGATCCGAGGCGGTCACCAATGCAACGCAAGCGTCCGTGACCGCAGCCGCCGAAGAAAACTCTGCGAGGTGCGTGCCCACTCCCGTTTGCACCTTGCGCAGGCCGCGGATGTGCAATGCCTCCGCAAACTCCTCGGGCGCAACTCCCACCAGCCCATCCAGCGGAGCGTCCGCGCCCGCCACCGATCGCCACGCGGCGGTGAGTTCTTCGCACGCGTTGGTCGCAGGCAGGTCAAATGCGAACCGACCCCCGGGTCGCAGGTGGTCCGTCCACTGCGCGATGGCTTCGACGTCGGCGGGCATCGTCGGTGGTGCCACCAGCAGGGCATCGAACACCCCGTGGTTCTCGTTGGGCCGGGGCAGCCACGGAACGACTCGGACGGGTTCGATCTCAGCGCGCAATAGAGTGGCGGCGGTGAGTTCGTCGGTCTCCGCCGCGAGCAGATCCCCTTCGGCCGTGACGGTCCGCGCCAGCAACCCCAGCGCTCCAGGCGTGGCCGCAGGTTGAATCACCATCAGTCGATTCAGGGGCCCGAGATCCAGGTGTTCCAGGGCGCTCGCGAACCAAGGTTGAGGAATTCGGACGGGCATTGGCCCGACGAGTGTAGCGGCTCGGCCCGCGGATCCTCCCATGCTGCCGCCCGTGCCTGCTTCCACTCTCCTGAGGCCTGTGGCCATGCCGATCGAATCCTGTGGCCCGCAGCTCTGGCGCCTTCGTTTTGGAGCCCGGTCCACAGACTCACCGACACGTGCAAACACTTCAGGCAGGCGGCTTGCTGCCCGCACCGGATGCTGACGCAGCTTGGCGCGCTGCGATCAAGCGCGCGGTGAATCCACCAATTCCACGATCTCAGTGACTTTCCAGGGCTACCTTCATCCCGTGCGTAGTGATCCGCGGACCGTCGAAGGACGGACGTTCGACCTCCTC
>CBESZZ010000149.1:0-8102 GCA_965534055.1 uncultured bacterium
CCACCAGGCATCGGTCGTTTTCTCCCGCGTCATCTGTCCTGTCGTTTCACGGGCAGCGCTCCCGAGCCTGGCCATCTGCCGCTGAAGCGCGTCGCGGCATCAGCAATCGCAATCGCGGCCTTGGCGACGACGAGCTCGGCCTTGGAGCCGAGCCGTCAACCCACGCAGGAACCCGCAACCGCACCGCACCCCAGCATCTCGGCGCCCCTAGCTCGGCCGGACCGATTGACGGTTGGTGAGGAACGCGCATACGAAGCAGAAGCCGCAGGACAGGTTCGGCTAGCGGCAAACGCTTGGCTCGACCTGGTTGAGTCCTGCCTTGCACCGCCGGACGACGCCAGCACCGACGTTTCGCGCCAAGCCGCGATTGCCGAGACCTGGATCGTCCAAGCGGGAGCTGCCACCCGGCGACTCGGTGTCCCCGCGGCGAGCGACTTGCTGTCTCGGCACTTCGACGATTCGCCTGCCCAAGTGCCAACAAGCGAGCGGGTCTTCGATCGGGCACATCGCATCTTCAGGTCCACGCTCGATGCGCCCATCACCGCGAGGCATTCGCACCTGCACGGCGTGCTGCACCAACAGCTCTTGGCATTTGCCGCCGCCGCAGGTGACATGGCGGCCGCAGCCGAGCATCAAACCGCACTCGGCGTGCTTCACGACTGGTGGATCATCGGCCCGTTCGACAACGAGCGCGGCACGGGATTCCAAACCGAAGCACCGCCTGAACGAGGCATCGACCTGCAGGCAACCGTAGAAGGCAAGATCCGCCCGGTGCGCTATCGACGCCTGTCCGACACTGCGTCTTTGGATGGCGTGGTGCGTTTCGCCACGCACCTGCGTCCCACCCAGCAGATCTCGTGCTTCGCAGCGACCGGACTGCTCACGGAGACCGCGGCTGAAGTTTGCCTGTGGATCTCAACGAACGGGAGCTACCGCGTACGACTGGACGGCGCAATCTGTGCAGAACGCGACGTGCGCCGCGACTTGCGAAGCGACCAAGACGCGATCGTGCTTCGACTGTCCGCCGGCGCGCACGCTCTGTTGATTGAAGTCGGCGGCGAAGACTCGCCACCTGAGTTCTCGGCGAGGATCAGCGCAGTAGATGGCAGCCCAACCACCGCCGTTCGCGTGATGGACGCGCCACCGGAGAGCGCCGCAGCCGATGGATCTTCGAGCGACGAAGAAGCAGAGCCCTCCGCGCCAGCCGAAGCAGGCTCACTCAAAGTCGCTCCGGGCGCGCGCGCCTACTTCGCAGGCCTTGATGCCGCCGAGGCTCCGGCAGATGCGCTCCGGCTGGCGGGCCTCCTCGAGTCCATCCAGCCGGACGATATCGCCCACCGTCGCGACCGGGCCCTGGCAACGCAGGCCGCAGCTTCGCTCGCCCCACCTGCCGCTCCTGCCCGCATGCTGCTCGCGCGCACCCTCGCCCGCGACGTGCGTATCGCCGCAGAGCAGGAGGCCAATCGCAGACGCACCCTACTGACGGAGCTCGTCGCCGATGTGCCGGGCCACGTTCCGGCGCAGCGAGCGTTGGCTGCCATGGAGCGCACTTCGATCGGCGCATCGCTGACCGCAGAGCGTCGCATGCGCTCTGCTCTCGTCGATCAACCAGACGCGCCGGAGCTGTGGCTAGAACTGGCTTCAGCGTTGGCGGGGCAGGGCTTCGACCAACGCGCAATGCAGGCGCTGCAATCCGCCCGAGCGGCCGAACCCAACCTCGTGGAAACCCAACGCCGCCTGGCGATTCAGCTGACGCGGGACAGAAGCCGCCAGCCCCGCTTGGGAATTGCGGCCCTACGCGAAGCTTTGACCGCGACCGGTCCGTGGCAGCAAGGGCTGACCTACCTTGCATGGACAGCCCTGCGCGACGGTGACGCGGCCGGCGGCCGCGCCTGGCTGGAGGAATCGATGCGCTTGTGGCCTCACGATTCCGACTCCGCGACCTACGCCGGCGACCTCGCAGTATCGACCCGTCGGCTCGACGATGCGCGTGCCATCGTCGCGCACCGGCTCTCGCTTTGCCCTGAAGACACCGACGCTCTCGCACTCTCCGCGCGAGTTGCCGTTCTCGCCGGTGACACAAACGACGCGACACGCATTCTTGCGGCCATTCTCGATCTCGACCCCGGCAACGAACGCGCCCGTCGCCACCACGAGTTTCTGGCCGAGGATCGCGAACCGTTCCACACCCAGCTCGAGATCCCAACCGACGAGCTGATCGCCAAAGCCCGAGAACGTGGCGACACTCCAACGGTTCGCGAACCGCTCTACGTGCACCTACAGCACAATGCGGTCCGGGCGTTCCGCAACGGCACGACCAGCCACTTCCGCCACTTCGTCGTCGAGGTCCTGAACACAGCGGGTGCCCGACAGCTTCGCAATTACTACGTGCGTCACGCGCCCGATGAACAGCGCGCGAGGGTTCTGGAAGTCACCGTTGTCAACGTCGCCGGCGAAGTCCGTAGCCCCACAGCACGAGGCTCACACGTGAGCCTCCCCGACCTCGTCCCCGGCGACATCGTGGAGTTCAAGACCCGCGTCGACGACTTGGCACCGTCGTTCTTCGGCGACTACTTCGGACTCGAACACTCGTTTAGCGGGTTCGGTGGCTACCCGGTTGGGCTCTCGAAGCTCGATCTCCTGCTCGACGACGGCCGTGACTACCACTTCCAAACCCGGGGTGGCGCTCCGGACGCAACGCGTCAACTGTGGCCTGAAGACGAGACCGTCCAATGGTTGACGTGGACCCTGCGTGATTTGCCCGCGTTTGAAGTCGCGGTGCGCCGCCCATCGCCCCAGGAAGCAGCACCCCTCGTGCGCGTTTCCACCTACGGAACGTGGGACGAATTCACGACGTGGTGGTGGAACCTCATCCGCAAGCAGATGGAGGTCTCCCCGGAGATGCGCACCAAGGTGCAGGAGCTGACCGCCGACCTGCAAACGGATGAAGACAAGGTGCGCGCGATCTACGAGTTCGTGACCACCGAAGTTCGCTACAAGGCGTGGGAGTTTGGAGTGCACGGCTACAAGCCGTACAGCGCCCAGGCAGTGTTCGCTCGCCGTCACGGCGACTGCAAGGACAAGGCGCTGCTGATGACGACCATGCTGCGCGAGGTCGGGATCGAATCTTTCCCGGTCCTGATTCAGGCAGACGATCCTCGCAGCCAGGACGACCTGACGCTGCCGCTCGTGCAGCACTTCAATCACTGCATCAGCTACATCCCCGGCATGAGTGCACCTAACGGGACCCGCGGAGGCACCGAGGCCGGACGCTTCCTGGACGGCACCGCGCTGTTCCACCCGGTGAGCACGCTACCTCGCATGGACCAGGGTGCGGACGTGCTCATCGTGCAGGAACGCGAGGCGAAGATCGCAACCACGCCGACCACCGAGTCCGCCGCCAACTCGATGGAGCGCATCTCGAACATCGTTCTCGATGCGCGCGGCGCTGCACGCGTCGGCTTCACCCAGCGCGTGACGAACACCGCCGCGGTGGGCATTCGCGAGTGGCTGGGCAGCGAACCGAAACGGCGACGTGAAGTCTTCGAACGCTGGTTCACCCAGCAGGTCGGAACCACAACGTTGCAGGAGTTCAACGTCTCTGACCTCGACGACCTGTCTGCTCCTGTCGAAGTCGGCGCCACCCTGAAGGTGCCGCAACTTGCTACGCGCTCGAACGACACGCTCACGCTGAAGACCGGGCTGTTTGACGTGGACCTGCTCGAGCTTGCAGCCGCTACCGAGCGCAAACTCGCGCTGCTCTTGGGCAGCCCTCGCTCGACCACCGAAACGATGCAACTCACCGCACCAACTGGGTTCGAGTTTGCTCACGTGCCGAAGGACGTCGCGCTGAGCGAATCGTTTGGCACTTTCTCTCGAACCAGCATCCCCGGTGAAGACGGCGTGCTTTCAATCACCACCACGTTCCAACTGGACGCGACCCGCATTGAACCCGACGCCTACCCAGCCTGGCGTCAGTTCGCGTCGGAGGTCGCGCGAGCCGCCAGCGAAGAAGTAGTGATCCGGAGGCAAAGATGATGCATCCCAACCAGACGTCAAAACTCCGATGCGCCTGGCTGCTTGCGGCCGCGGCGACGGTCGCTTCGGGACCCCAGGCAATCGCGCAGGAACCCGCGCAACAAGATTCCGCTCAACGAGATGCGAGGTCGACCGCTTCGGCGCACCCGATCGTCGAAGCGATCGTTGCGTTCGAGACACCTGCGATCAATGCCCGGACCGAAGAGTTCAGTTCCCTGATCCGCACAGCTTCCGCGCATCGAGATCGGCCGGCGGCGACACTCTTGTTGCGCCAAGCTGCGAGCCTTTTGCCCTGGCTCGATCCCGCGGCCTGCGCCGCACAACTCAAGGCTTTGGTCGAGGGTTCGCAAAGCGGCGCCAACCCAACACATCCAGAGCTCCTGAGATATGCCATCCGCTTGCGTGCGCAGTTCTTGCGGCGCGCCGGCTCGCACGCGCAAGCCTTCGCAATCGAGCGCCCGGAGGCTCCACAGAAGCTTCTTGCGATCGGGCCGTTCGGAGACGTCGGGAGCGGTTGGGCTGGCGTTCCATTTCCGCCAGAACTGCATTTCCCGAACCAGTCCGAGGTGCTGCTCGGCCGGTTCGGCGCAGTGTCCGCGCGGTCTGTGCAGCAAGTGTTTCCGCGGGTAGACGTGGATCTAGCGGTGGTCGGCCAGGACCAGCCCGGGTGCTTCTACGGCCTGCATCAAGTCGTCTGCAAAGAGCCAGTCATCGGCTTCGTGCGCATCACGACTTCTGGGCCGTTTGAGCTGTTTCACGATAGCGCATCCGTCGCCCATATAGACCGCATCGAGGAATGGGGCGCCAACACGCGTTTCATTCCTGTTGCCTTCCACACCGGCCTCAACCACGTGTTGGTAAAAACGACCCGGCAGGAGCAGAGCACGGTGCACTTGGCCTATGTCGACTCCGGCGGTTCCACCCTTCCGGGAATCCAGCAGGTCGATCCGGACCCCACGAACATCGAGTACCCAGCACGCGGGCAAGCCACCGAACCGCCGACCGACGCACCCGTATTCTTGACCCCGCTGCGTGATCTCGAACAGATCGTCGCGGCTTCCACGGGCGCCGCCCTGGAAATGGGGCGCGTCGCGTTGACGCTTATGGCGTTCGATCAAAATCGCGTAGCTCTCGGCTACGCATCGTTGGCCGCGTTGCCGACGTCCCCAGGTGACCGAACCTCGAAGGCTCGCGTGGCCATCGCAAGCGCGTGGCGCAGCGCGCACTCGCTACCGAACGAATACATGCGCCAGCAGGTGCAGCAGTGGATCAAGCCGCTGCTCGATCAAACCACATCGCACGCCACGGTGCGTCGACTGCACTTCGAACAGTTGACAGCAAGCGACCAGAACGAAGCCGCCGTCCGCCTCCTGCAAACCAGCATCGACGCGGGCACCGCCGGACCGCGGACCTACCAACGTCTGCACGACGTCCTGGTCAAACTCGAGTTCGAAGCCGAACGCAACGCTGCCCTCGACCAGTGGCTGACAGCAAGTCCCTATGAACGCCAACCCGTGTCCATGCGAATCCGCGACATCGAGCGGCTGGGCGACTACCACGCCCTGTGGGAAGTCGTGCATCCAGCGTGGTCCCGCACGCCGGGCGACTCCACGCTAGCGCGTGCGGTTTTCGATCTTGCGATCTTGCGGGAGGGTCCAGAGGCCCAAGAGATCGCGATGCGCGCACTGGATGCGCTGCATTCGCAGTACTCATTCGATGGAGAAACGTGGCAAGAAGGGCCCGGTCGGCTGCTCGACTTGGGACGTGCGGCGAACGCGAAGGGTGAAGTCAAACTCAGTGGCGAACTCTTCCGCGCAGCGGCCGCACACCCATTTGCGGCAGCCATTGAACAGCGCTCTGCAGCTCAGGACCTCGAGCTCGACGGTGAAATTGCTCAGGCGATTGAGATCTATGAGAACTATCTGCGGCGCCGCCCCGATGACGTCGGCGTTCGCGCGCTGCTGCCACGACTGCGCGGAGAGGTCACTGCCGCGGTTGAAGAATTCCCGCACTTCGCGAGCTTCCGTCGTTCCGCGGATGAACTCCTGGCGAAGTTCGAAGCTGGTGAGCGCGAGGACGGTGCACCTTCGACACTGGTCTACGACCAGATGCTGATCGAAGTGTTCGCGGATGGGTCGACCGTCACCGAGACGCATCAGATTCGCCGCATCAACGACCGCCGCGGCATCGAGCAGTATGAAAGCGCCGGCCCACCTGCCCGCGCTTCAGAGGTCCTGTTGCTCCGCACGATCACTCCAAGCGGTGAGGTCGCGGTGCCCGAACGCGTCGAGGGCGAGTTTAGCATGCCCAAACTCGAACCCGGTGCGTTCATTGAATGGGTGTTCCGCAACTACGGTGAACCACAGCGCCCCGACCCGATCCGGGCACCGGGGTTTCAGTTTGGCAGCACGACCGAACCCGTGGTGTTCGCGGAGTGCGTCTACGTTATTCCCCAGGAACACAACGGTACGTTCCGGCTGCGAGGCTTCGAAGGTGAACGACGCACCGTGGACCTTGGCGACGGGCACGAGGCTCGAGTGTTCGCAGCTCGTGATCTGAAGCGCACTCCGGTCGAACGATCCACGGTTGCGGAGCAAGTGTTGCTCGCCCAGGTCGCGTTTGGTGAAGATGCGGAATCCGTCTCCAAGCTTCACGGTAGACGCGATGGTCTGCGTCGCGCCGCCAAGTCCTCGCCTTGGATTGCCGCCAAGGCAACGGAGATCTGCGATGGGTCGACCGATGACACGGCTCGGCTCGAAGCGCTCTACACATTCGTGCAGGGCGAGATCGCGGACGGCAACGGTTCGCCCACAGCGACGTTGTTCCGGGGCCAAGGCGACCGCTTCTTGCTTCTGCTAGCCATGCTCCGCAGCGCAGACGTTCCCTACTCGCTCGCCACGTGCGCTCCCACTCGAGACGAACTGCGGAACGACGATGCAGAACTGTTTTCGGAAGGCCCTCGCGAAACGTCCTACCTGGTGCGAGTCAATCCACGTGGTGGCGAACCGGTTTGGATCTTCAAAGACGTCCCGCGCTACTGGCCCATGGGTCGGATCCCCGGTCCCAAGATGGGTATCTCCGCAGTGGTGTTCGACCCAGCAAGCCAAGCAATGACTCGCACGCAATTGCCTTCGGGGGATTGGATGGCTGACGAAGCGCTGGCGTTTGCTGGCGTTTGCTCGATCGATTCGGCCGGCAACGCACGCATCGTGCTGCGACTCACGATCGAGGGTATCGATGGTTACCAGGGCACGGCGTTCTTCAGACAGCAGCCGGAGCGTCAGAGAGTCGTTCGCGCACGGCAAACCCTCAGCAGCATGCTGGCGGGGTTCCAAGTTCAGAAAGCAGCTGTGGCTGATCTCGAACCAGGCGGCAAGCCACTGGCATTTGTTGGCGGTCTCACCCACCAAGGCTACGCCCGCATCGAAGGCAACAAGGCCTACATGCCGCTGCCACTCGCACAGCTCCAACTCAGCGCGCGCTACGGCGACCGCGGCGAACGCAAGTTGCCGTTCGTGATTGGCGGACCGTTTGCTGCAACGTTCGCCATCGACATCGAGACACCGGCCTCGATGCATCTTGCCCGCCTGCCCGAGCCGTTTGCGCTCGATCACTCTCTGGTGCGTGCGCACGTGAGCACGACGCGCACGGCCAAGGGTGTGCGCATCAACGCATCGGTTCGCATCCGCCCCGGCACCATCCCCGCAACCTTGCACGGCGCGTTCGTGCAGTCGCTCGGGTCCATTGAACGCGCGATGGAGCAGGATCTAGTCTACGTGATCGAGTCGTCGGACAATGCGAAAGGCAACTCGGAGCCAAGCGCGACGGATCGCGACTCCTCCGACCGATGACCGTCACGGCGAGCGCCATCCGATGTTCGTCGCGTCACACCGACTTGTCGACGACGGATGCCGCTCGACCTAGCGTCTATCGATTCATGAGCGCTCGACGGTGCGTGGCTTCGCCCCGGCGCCGCCGCGAACCCTAACCTCCCCCTGACTCCAGCTAGTAGAGCGACACCATGTCCGCCAGCTCGGGCCCGGTGTCGGTCATGCGCGCGTCGT
>CBESZZ010000150.1:0-8086 GCA_965534055.1 uncultured bacterium
GCACGTCTTGTGGGCAGGGAGGGGGAGGGGCATCCGATGCCTGGTAGCGAATCGAAACGTTGTCGCCGTTGCGAGCGGTGACTTCGGCGACGCCGAAGCCCTGGTGCAGCACGCCCGCCCGCAACGATGTTCCGGGAGCAGCGCGCAGGACGTTGCGCACGTGGGATGCACGTCGTCCACGCAGCGTGCAGCAGTTCTGCGCATCCAATTCGTCTGGCTCGAGCAGCAGGAGATTCATGATTTGCGAACCGGTTGATTGGGGTCGCTGCTTGCCGCTTGGATGCGATGCATCCAGGTTCGACTGTCGAGAAGCCCTTGCGTTGCGTTCTTCAGTTGTTCGACGAGAGCCAATCGCTGCACGGCCGCGGACTCCGGCAGTCTTACGATCAGCATGACAACGATCCGAGCACAGAACGTGGCGCGACCGTGGCGGCCGAGCTGGCGAGCGATCGGAATTTCTGCGAGCACTTGTTTGGCCAGTTCGATTCGATGGTCCGAGCCCAGGCTTGCGGGCACCAACCGCGTGAAGTCTGCGGCCGGCGGCAAGTTTCCACGTTCGAGCGCGCGGTCGTTGACCCGCAAAGCGTTCATCGCCGCTGTCATGTCCCCCGCGCGCAGGGCGAAGCCGGAAATGCCCAGCAGGATGCGTGAGTCGACGTTCGCCTCGTTGAATGCAGTGCGTGCCATGCGCTTCGCCAACCCATCGGCGAACACCGCAGCCACAGACTGGCGGCTGGCCTGAGCGCCAGATTCTGGTGCGGAGGGCGCGGATGCCTGCGCAGTCCACGAGCTGGCGCCGGGCAGATTTCGCGTCTGCGTCGCGACCAGGAGTGCTTGCAAGAGAGCGCCGTCGAAGTCGTCCGTCAACGTCTCGCCGGCTTCGGGTAACAGCAGGAGGAGTCTCCCGGGATCGTGCATCGCGGCATGCTGAAGGAGCGCCTCGCGATCCTTGCTCGACAATCTCCGAGCGGCGTCTCGATCGATCAGCAGGTCGGCAAGTGCCCGCGACGCAAGCGCCTGGCCGTCGTGGATCGAGGCGTCATGGGGTGCGGACGGGGCTGCGATCAAGGCGGACTGCTTGGCGCGCTCAAGCCGCCCTTGCAGGCTCAGCCAAGCGTCAACTGCCAGCGAGGGGTTGGCGTCTTGGCCCCCCGAAGGATCCAGTTCGAGCGTCGCGCGTTCGGGCCAGGGCACATGTCGTAGGAAGGCTCGCAGCGCAGCGTTGTTCGTCGTCTCCAACGAATGAGTTGTTCGTTCCGTGCGCGCGGCGGCGAGGGCGGCGATGTCCGCGGCGTCGCCCTTGAGGTCGGCAGCGCCCATCCCGCGGACGATGTCCGGTCGCGTGCGGCGTTCCGCGAGGGGCAAGCTACGCAGCCAAGCCTCACCCAGTTGCGGCGCCTGTTCATTGAACAAGCGCAGCAAGTCTCCCGGGCCGTGGAGTGATTCCCAAGCGTTGGCGTCTCCAGGGTCACTCTGTGCGACAGCATCTTTGGCCAGGAAGAACGTCGATCGGTTCGCGCCGCGATCGGTTGCGTCCAGGATGCCGTCGATGATGGCTGCTGGGCTGGTGGCTTGTGAGCTGAGGCCACGCTTGCGGTTTGTTTCTTCCTGCAGCCAACGGCGGAAGCGGCGCATGCGTTCGCTCGTGGACTCCTCGTTGTTCTCACGCTGAAGCAAAGAGAGCGTCAACAATGCTGTGGTCGCGTGATATCCCGACTTGCTCGACACCTGATCCAGGACTCTCAGCGCATGCTCAACGGCTGCTTGGCGCGCATCCTGGGTCGAGTGGTTCGCAAGCCCCAGGTACCGACTAGCGGCCTGCTGGGCTTGGTAGGGGCGAAGCACGGGCACCGCGGCCACGTGCAGGTCATAGAGCGCCGCGGCTTCTTCGAAGCGCCCCTCGCTGTCCAACCGGCGGGCCGTGTCTTGCAGATGCGAGGTGCTCTCGGGTTGGCGCTTGCAGGCATTCACGAGCGCATCTGTTGCTTTGCTGTGCTCGCCACGGCGGTCCAGCAAGGCCGCGCGGAGATGGAAGTCCACCGCTTCGCGGGTTGGTAGGCGCAACATCCGTTCGATCATCGGCGGTGTCGCGAGACTGGCGATGCGAGCGATCACCGCTGGTGCCGTGCGCCGGCTGAGTGAGTCCGCTCGAAGCCCGGTCGCCGCCTGCAACAGCGCTTGCAATCGAGTGGCCTCGGACGTGGCCAGGTGAGCGCGAAGAACCGCCTTCAACGCCGGGCCGGACCTCGACTGGGGATCATCCCGCAACAGCGACGTGAGCAGCACTGTGGCGACCTCCGGTTCGACATTGGGGTTGGTGGCGAGCGCAGAGATGCGCAGCGTCGTGGCGAGGTTTGGATCACCGAGGTCTACCTGTTCGATCCACGCTGCACGAACTCTGGGCGGCAGGGTCCGATTCGCCGCGTAGCGAAGCACCATGGGGCGCGAAGTGCGCGCGTCGGTGGCTGGCCACGCTTGCTGCGACCTGGCGATCGCGGTTTCCGTGGGGAGCAGATCAAAGATCGCCATCGCGGAGCGAGGTGTCTTCGCCAGATTCAGCGCGTGTGTCGCCAAGTTGGCGAGAACCTGCGGTGTGCACGTGGTTCGCGCGAGTCGAATCCACGTAAGCACGAGGTCCTGGTCGTCGATGCGCAGCGCAGTGTCCGCAAGGATCTTCACCGAGTTGGTTAGATCCGTGGCGACCAGATCGGGGCACTTGCGCATCCATGTGAGCGTCGTGCGGAACTGCGCCACGAGCTGTCCCATGGCCACCTGCCCCGACGCATCGGCGGTTGCGAGCAACTGCGTGAGTGTCGTCGTGGAGCGAGCCAGCGCCGCGTGACGCAAGGAGCGGTCCTCGTCACGGAGTGTCCACGCAGCCTGCCAACCGCGCGTTGCGGCATCGGCTTCTCCGGATTCTGAGGTTGGCTCAGCGACGGTGGGCGGCGCGATGGCCAGTGACGCGACTCGCTTCCACGCGGCCCGCGCGAGAAGCGGCGCCTCCTCCGCAGCGTTGCGTAGGGTCGATCGCAGTGATTCGATCGCGGCGTGCGCTCCGTGCGCCAACGACAGCATGCGGGCAGCGGCCGCGCTCTGCTCGACGTCTGCATCGGCCACGATCTGGGTGATGCGCTGTTCGAGTTTTTCGAGTCCCTCGGTGGACAAGATCTCGTTGTTCCCACCGGCGTCGTCGAGGCTGCGCAGGAGTTCGAGCTTGAAGCTTGAGCCGCCTCGCGCCAGACGCTCCGCCGCTTGCAGGTCGCCACGTTCCATGGCCCATGCGAAGAGGGCTCTTGCCACGTCCGGAGGCGCGGCCGCCGCGGACTGTTCAAGCGCAGCGGATCGCGCGAGCCAAGTCGTGTCCAACGCGGCAGCCGCGCGCAGCTGTTGCAGCGTGCGTAGAGCCGGCAGCCATGCAGCATCGATTGGCGGTGACGCTTCGATGTTTGCGATGTAGTCCTGCAGAAGCTCTCCGACGAGGGGGGACTCGCCTCGCGTCGTTCGAAGCAAACCGGTCACGGTTTCATGCCAAGTGGCTTCGGTCGCAGACTCGCTCTGGTTTCGGGTGGCGAAGTCTGTGCTTGTACCCGCGGCTTGCGACGACTTGGCCAGCAGCGCAGCGCGCGCCGCGTCGAGAAACAGTGAAGACGCAACGGGTAGGTCGCCACGTTGCTCTACCAGCCTTGCCACGTGCGCCATGGCCACCGCGTTGTTCGGCGCGCGGCCGAGGATTCGGCGTCGCAGTCGCTCCGCGTTCCACAGGTCTCCAGACCGCTCGTAGAGCGCGGCGACGCGAGTTTCCATCGCTTCGAAGTCGGGCGCGAGTCGCGCGCGTTCGAACGCACGCCGGGCTTCGCGGGCGCCAGCTTCTCCTTGCTGGAGGAGTGTCTCGCCAAGCCGGAGAAAGACCTGGGGTGGAACTTCGTCGCCGCTGGCCAGCAAGATTCGGCCGTGGTCTAGGTAGGCCGTGGTGTCGCCTTGTTGCAGGGCCTCATCCATGCGTTCCCGGGTGTACGCGGTGCGTTGAAGGCCGGCGATGACGAGGGTCGTTTCGAGATCTGTGATCCGATCTACGTCGCGATCCATCGCGGCGAGGAGATCCTGCAGTGCGCGGTGGCAGTGGACGGAAAGCGGGTTGGCCGCGAGTCGTCGGCGCATGGCCCGCACGGCACCGCGCAACATGGGAGGCGGTGTCCGTGAATCTAGGAGGCCGTCGACTGCCACGAGCAAGAGGTCGTCCGAGACGTCTTCTTGCAGCAGCGAAGCAAAAGTGCCGCGCGCTCGATCCGCCGCTTCGCTTTCCATCAACGCCTTGCCGAGCAGGAGCCAGGTTTCGACCCGGGATGCATCGAGGTGAGCGACCCGTCGGTAGAGCGGGATCGCGGCTTCCGCCATGCCGCCGACGTCTAGAAGCCCAGCCGCAAACTCCAGCGTGGACGGGTCATCGTTCGCGGTAACGAGTTCTTCGACCATGTCGCGCACCATGCGGGGGCGCCCACGTTCCAACGCGCTCGTCGCAAGCATTCGGCGGTATTCGGTGCCGCGCTCTGGATCGAGGGCGAGAAGGTCTTCGATAGTCGCCTCGAACTCTTGGTAGCGCGCGTGCTGAAGCCAAACGCGCGCGAGTTCACGACGTGCGTTGATCTCGTGCCCCTGCACCTTTGCCTGCGCGCGAAGAATTGCGGCTGCGCCGGAAGGGTCGCCGGCGCGATTCCAAATCTCGACCAACGCTTCGCGTTTGGCGCCCATTGTCGGATCTTCCGCGTTGCGTGGATCGTCTAGGAACGTTTCGAGCTCCACGGCAAGGTCCGCGAGTGTGCCGTTCGTGGCGGCGGCCTGCAGCACCCGCTCGGCGGCTTGCGCGCGTCGACCTCGACTCGTTGCGCGCAGCCACACGTCGCGCCAAATCGTTTCGGCGTCCGCGCGGTCGGAGGGATCCGTGCTGTTCGACAGCAACCAAGCGAGTCGTGTGCCCTGATCTTCCGTAGGGTCGAGAGCGTACGCCTGGCGGTAGAGCGCCAGCGCTTCGCGAAGATGACCCAATCCCTTGAGCGATTCTGCCAGCTGCACGCACTCTCCAGGCGTCGTCGCAAACTCGCCGGCCGCGCGCAAGACATTGAACGCTTCGAGCTTTTGATCGTGGTCGGCAAGGACTCGTGCGTTGAGCAGCGCGGCGGGAATGGTGCCCTCCAGCTGTTGGACCAACGCCACGCCGTGCGCGACCGCGTTGGTCAAGGATAGCCGGCTTGCGGTTTCGATCAGTCGTCGACGATTCGAGCGGGCCCTCGCGCCCCCCGCAACCTGCGTGAGATCGAGGCCATCGCGCAGGCTCAGGTCCGCTTCTTCGCGTCGGCGTAGATCTCCGAGCAACACCGCATGCGTGACGCGGAGCGCCATGTTGCCGGGCTGCTCCTCGAGCATCGTGGCGGCGCGTGCAACGGCAGCCGTTGGATCCCCCTGGGAGAGTGTGAATTCGAGCGCAGCGAGATGCAGCGTGGCTCTGCGTTCCGGGTCGTCGGTCTGCAGCAAGCGTGCTTCGATGACCGTCTTGGCTTCCGACTCTTGGTTGGTGCGGCGCATGACCGCGAGCCACGCGTGCCATTGCGCGCTGGTCGGTGCCGCGAACTCTTCGAGGCGTTCTTTGAGCGAGTCTAAAGTGTCTTGGTCGTCGCGCCGATCCTGAAGCGTTGCGGGCCGTTCGATCGAAGCGACTGCAAGCGCGCGCGCCCAGGCAAACCGTGCATTCCTGTCACTCGTTGCCGTGGTCGCGGCGTTCATCCACGCATCGAGGCTCGACGCGATCAGGATCAGTGCATCGTCGATGGATGCCGTGAGCGCCGTCCGCGCTGCGCGCTCGCGCCAATGTGCACGTAGCATGCGATGTAGATCGACTTTTGCAGCTGAAGCGGTTTCCAGCTCGCCGCTGGCGTCGACGATCTCAAGGGCCAGCGCAGGCATCCCGAGGCTCGCAGCAAAGTTTGCGAGCTGCACCAACCGGTCTGATTCGAGCCCATCGGGCACTTGCAGGCGCGCGATCCCGTCGCGCAAAGTTGCACGCGCGGCGGGGCGGTCGCGAAGGTCTACCTGCAGTGCAGCGATGCGCTGGACAAGCGCGAAGTCTTCTTCCGGGGAAACCGCCGAATCTAGGCAGGCAAGAAAGAGCTCTAGCGCGCGGGCTTCGTTGCCGAGCGCGTCCTCGATCATTGCGCTCCGAAGGTCGAGGGCGTGAACGCTCAACGTGGTGCTGGTCGCGGCGTCGCGTGCTTGTTTCCAAAGCGGCAGAACCTGCTCCAGCGCGCCGCGATGAAGCGCCAGTGTGGCACGCGCTGCGGGAGGTGCGTCTTGCCACGCAAGAACCAAGGGTTCGAGGTTTCCTGTGGTTCGAAGGACGCGTTCGATTTGCGCTTCCGCTTGTGCTGCATCCTGCGGTGCGGGTGCGGTGACCTGCGCGGTTGCGGCCGCCGTGCACCCGAGCCAAATGGCAGCGTACGTCCAGGTCCAGTGCGTGGAGTTCGTGCGGCTGGTCATGCGCGCCTCCGCACGAAGACGGCCAAGAAGAACAGTCCGAGCGCAACCATGGCCAGCAGGTTGCGGAGTGACTGTTCTCGCAGTGGGGCTTCACGGTTTGGTGCGAAGAGTGGCGTGTCGGTCACTGCATCGAGAATGTTTGTCGCAAGCCACCGACCGCCGGTGGCTTGCACCATGCTTTGCAATGACGGGCTAAGTGCACCGGTGACAACGGGTGCGTCGAGATGAAGGACAGCGCGAGCGCCTTCGCAAGCGAAGACCAAGCATCGGTCGTTGCTGATGTCGGTCTTGTTCGAGGCCTCTGCTTCAGCGAGGCGCGAGAGCCACGGGTCGTGGGGCACGTCGATCATGAAGCCGCCGCCCGCCGCGGGCTCCATGGGTAGCTCGAGCGATTCTCCGCCACAGCTTACGAGCAGGCGCGGAGTCGGCCACGGCGTGCGATTCGCGGCGTTGAACCGCACCCTGGCCGATGAACCAAATCTGGTGACGTCTAGGTTTGGCCGATCACGGCATGAGTCGCGACTGAGTGTCCGCAGCTGATCGACAAGGAACTCGATCCCAGCGGGATGCGACCACAGAGACGAGTCGGCTGCTTCCATCAGACGCGGTTGACCCAGGGGCGTAGTGAGCAAGTGAACGCTGCCTCGGCCGATGTGATGGGCCGCCAGCAGAAGATTCGAATCGCTGCTTTGGTTCGCGGATGAATCCACGCGTACGGCGCGAAGCAGAGCCCTGGCACCGGGTCGTGTTTGCGCGTTCACCAGGGTCGCCGTGACTGGGCCCGGTGCACGTGCGTTCATGGCGTTCCAAGCGAACGTCGAACGATCGGGGTTGTCCGCGAGTACTTGCCATGAACCGGTCGTCACCGCAGGAAGCGGCACTGTTTCCGGTTGGTGGAAGTCGAGGTCCGGCAACCGAAAGCGCGAGGGCGCCGCAAAGAAACGGCCGCGTCCCCACTGCGCCAGCGACATGAGGAATGGGCTGTTGCCCTGCGGGCCGACCAGAACCGTGTGCAGCGCTATGTCCGCATCCACCATGCGCTTGGCAAGAGCCTCGAACGCTCCCCGTTCCACGCCACCGTCGGTAAGAACTAGCACGTGCCGATACTTGGTCTTGGCATTGAGCAGCGCGTAGTAGGCCTCCTCCAAGGCCTCGTAGATGATCGTGCCGCCGCCAGGCTGCAGGCGACCCAGCGCTCGTGTGAGTTCGACTCGATTTGCTGCGGACTGCAATGGGGCTGCCCAACGCTTGGCACCGAAGAACTCGACGATGCCCGCCCGGTCGTGCGGCTGCAGTTTGGCCAGCGCGAGCCGGGCGATCTCTTTGGCCAAGTCGATGCGTCCGCCGCCCATGCTGCCACTGGTGTCGAGGATCAGGACCACGGCTAAGGACGGCTCGCGACGCTCTTCACGCTGCGGCATCGAAACCGGCAGGAGATCTCGCCACGACGAATTGGCGAAGCCGCCGGGACCGAGGTTGTTGTTCGCGCCGGCCAGCAGCAAACCGGCGCCGGCATCGACAACGCGCGGGCAGAGACCATGAGCCTTGGCGGCGGGGT
>CBESZZ010000151.1:0-8006 GCA_965534055.1 uncultured bacterium
ATCGAGGCTGGCTTCTGCGACCCGGTCTTCGAGGAAGAGTTTGCCGTTGTCGACCAGCAGCTTGCCGTTCTCTTGGCCGGCCTCCGCAAGTTTTGTTGCGGCAAGTTCGGCGTACGACGCAGCGGCTTCGATGCCGAGCAAGAACGTGTCGGGTCGCGCGGCGGTCTGGGCCTTGATGTAGCCACCCTTGCCCGGGCCGATTTCGATCTCAACGCGGGCGAAGCCCGGATCCACGAGCTCTTCAAGGCGCGGAGGATTGTCGCCGCCCAAGACCAGATGCGAAAGCTCATGGTCCGGACGATCGGACTTCGGGCGGCCACGGAAAGACAACTTCCCGCCGACCGTCATGCGGTAGCCAGGTGGTTGCTTTGGTTCTTGCGAGGTCGACGAGGTACGCATTCGGGGAGCATAGCGACGACGGTTGGGGATGCGTGCTGTGAAGCACCCTAGGAAGTTGCTCACGAATTCAGCGGTGCCCCCAAGCCGGCCAGCTCCGTGGTTCGGCGGGGCGGCTGCTGGGCATGGGCTCCGTTGGCATTGGCTGCTGAAATTTTCCGAACCGGGTCAACAGCGATCCCGTATCTGCGCGCGGCGCACTGGGCGCCGAAGCCACACGCAATACCTCAGCAATGAAGCCCGCCGCCGCTCCGGCCCTGACCGACGCGGCGTCGAATTCCAGCCTCGGTTCGATTCTATCCGCGCTCCAGACCATCGCTGAGTCGATGGCTGCTCCTGGGTGGTATTGGAGGATCGGCCGATGGGCGCTGTTGCCTCCTCCTGCTGCTGTGGTGCCACCCTTTGTCACCGTAGACAGATCCGTCGTCGCAGCGCCGTGCACGAACCGTATGACGCGGTGACGTTCGCACGAAGTTCCGAGCGATCCACGCCATTCCTCTCGATCAGAAATGAAACGCACCTCCTGCACCGACCTCGAATCGTTCATGACTGGGTTGCGCAAGCGAAACCCCGGTCAAGATGAGTTTCACGCCGCAGTCCAGGAGGTCGCTAGCGATGTCTTGCCCTTCATCAAGGATCACTCTACCTACCAAGGTGAGTGCCTCCTCGAGCGCCTGACAGAACCGGACCGAGTCGTTTCCTTCCGCGTCAGCTGGGTTGACGACGAAGGCAATGTGCGCACGAACCGCGCGTGGCGGGTGCAGTTCTGCAACGCAATTGGTCCCTACAAAGGGGGCATGCGCTTCCACCCGACGGTTACCGAGAGCGTGCTGAAGTTCCGCGGCTTTGAGCAGATCTTCAAGAACAGCCTCACCGGTCTGCCGATGGGTGGGGCCAAGGGCGGGTCAAACTTCAATCCGAAGGGTAAGAGCGACGGCGAGGTCATGCGTTTCTGTCAGGCGCTCATGACCGAGTTGCAGTGCTACATCGGACCCGACACCGACGTGCCAGCTGGTGATATCGGCGTCGGCGCGCGCGAGATTGGTTATCTGTTCGGTCAGTACCGCCGCCTTTCGCACACCTTTACCGGTGCAATGACCGGAAAGGGCCTCGACTTCGGGGGCAGCATTGGCCGCAAGGAAGCAACCGGCTACGGAACGGTCTACTTCATGCGTGAAATGTTGAAGGCTGTCGACGACGACATCGCTGGGAAGAGCGCGGTCGTTTCGGGCTCTGGCAACGTCGCCCTCTACTGCATCGAGAAGTTGCTCCAGCTCGGAGCGAAGCCGCTGACCGCAAGCGACAGTTCTGGCTTCATTCACGACCCCGATGGGATCAGCGAAGAGAAGCTCGCATTCTTGAAGGAACTGAAGGAAGTGCGCCGCGGCCGTATCTTTGAATACGTCGACAAGTTTGGTGGCGCGAGCTTCCACGAAGGCCGCCCGTGGGCTGTGAAGGCAGATCTCGCTTTCCCCTGCGCGACGCAGAACGAGGTGGACGCCGACGAGGCACAAACACTGATCGGCAACGGATTGGTCGCGCTCGCCGAGGGCGCGAACATGCCTTGCAACCTCGAAGCCCAACACCTGCTGCGCGAGCAGGTGCTCTACGCGCCGGGCAAGGCATCGAACGCTGGCGGGGTTGCCGTCTCAGGGCTCGAGCAAAGCCAGAACTCGCTCCGCATTAGCTGGAGCCTCGACGAGATTGACGAGCGCCTACAAGGCATCATGCGCGACATCCACGACAAGTGCCGCACCTACGGGAAACGCGATGGTGGCGGGACCGACTACGTGCGGGGCGCAAACATCGGAGGCTTCACGAAAGTCGCCAACGCTCTGCAGCAGTGTGGAGTCCTCTAAGCATCCCTCCGAGGGGATGCAGAAACCTGCAGCCGTGAACCGTGGCCCTCAGCGCCGCTCGCGACGTTGGGCGGTCCTCGACACATCCACAAATGTGCCTGTGGCAACCGGCCTTGCGACCGACTCTGATGGCTCACAGGCAGGACTCTACTTGTCAACTTCACTCCACTAGGAACTCATGAAAGCCTCTGACCTTTTCATCCGTGCCCTCGAGGACGAGGGCGTCGAATACATCTTCGGCATCCCAGGCGAAGAGAACCTCGACATGCTCGACTCGTTATCGCGCTCTTCGATCAAGCTCGTCCTAACACGCCATGAGCAAGCTGCTGGTTTTATGGCTGCGACCCTCGGTCGCTTGACCGGCAAAGTCGGCGTGAGCTTGTCCACCCTCGGTCCGGGGGCGACGAACCTCGTCACTGCCGCTGCCTACGCGCAACTCGGCGGCATGCCAATGCTCATGATCACCGGGCAGAAGCCGATCAAGAGCAGCAAGCAGGGTCAGTTTCAGATCATCGACGTGGTCGACATGATGCGACCGATCACCAAATACACCCATCAGATCGCCAGCGGCGACAGCATTCCGACCCAGGTGCGCGAAGCATTCCGTCAGGCGGCCGAGGAGAAGCCCGGCGCGACGCACCTCGAATTGCCTGAAGACATCGCGGCCGAGGACACCCTGCGCGTTCCGATCGCAGCCAGTTTCGCTCGTCGACCGATCGCCGAATCGAAAGCGGTCACTCGCGCGATCGAGTTGCTGTCGGCAGCGAAGCACCCTCTGTTGGTTATCGCCGCCGGCGCCAATCGCAAGCTCACCGCGAAGCAACTGCGCGCTTTCGTTGATCGTCAGGGCATCCCCTTCATCACCACGCAGATGGGCAAGGGGGTCGTCGATGAGCGCCACCCGCTGTTCCTGGGCAACGCCACGCTGTCCGCAGGTGACTTCCTCCACCGTGCCGTCGAACGGGCCGATGTCATTCTCAACGTCGGTCACGACGTCGTCGAAAAGCCGCCTTTCTTCATGGATGCGGGTAAGCGGCAGATCATTCACATCAATTTCAACTCTGCCGCCGTCGACCCGGTTTACTTCCCGCAGACCGAACTCATCGGCGACATTGCCAACAGCATCTGGCAGCTCAACAAGGGGTTGGAGCCGCAGAGAAGTTGGGACTTCAATTGGTTCTTGAAGACCCGCGCCGCCACCGAGGAACATGTCGCGGAAGGCCGCGACGCGCCCGACTTTCCGGTGCGGCCGCAGCGGCTGGTCGCGGACGTTCGTGCCGTCATGCCTGACGACGGCATCATCGCCCTAGACAACGGCGTCTACAAAATCTGGTTCGCCCGCAACTACAAGGCACACCGCCCAAACACCGTGCTGCTCGACAATGCTCTCGCCACGATGGGGGCAGGCTTGCCCTCGGCGATGGCGGCGAAGCTCGTCCATCCTGACCAACCTGTTGTCGCGATCTGTGGCGATGGCGGCTTCATGATGAACTCGCAGGAACTCGAGACCGCCGTGCGTCTAGGGCTCGACCTGATCGTCCTCATCCTCAACGACAGCGCCTACGGCATGATCAAGTGGAAGCAGGCCCACATGAATTTCGACAACTACGGGCTCGATTTTGGCAACCCGTGCTTCGTTCAGTACGCCGCAAGCTACGGCGCAGTTGGACATCGCCTCGAAGCAACCGACGACCTTGCGCCGTTGATGAGGCGTTGCCAAGAGGAAGGCGGTGTGCATCTCATCGACGTCCCGGTCGACTACTCTGAGAACGACCGAATCCTCAACGTCGAACTCCCTCAGCGCAGCGCTGCCCTTTAGCCCTTTAGCCACTCTTCAACATGTTAGAGAAGCAGTATCCCTACTATCTGGCCAACGAGGCGCGGCAACCGAACGCTGACCTTGAGGTTACCGACAAGTTCTCGGGCAAAGTCGCCACCAGGGTTGCCCTTGCCGACGCGGAGGCCATTGACCACGGCATTGGCTGGGCGGTGAAGGCCGCGAAGCCCAT
Organism: uncultured bacterium; assembly: GCA_965534055.1. GTDB lineage: Bacteria > Planctomycetota > UBA1135 > UBA1135 > UBA2386 > CBESZZ01. The sequence goes on from CBESZZ010000151.1 coordinate 4,265, forward strand.
GGCAGAGATGCCCGCCTACGAGCGTCAGGCCGTGCTTACTCATTGCGTCGAACGCTTCACCGAACGGGCTGAAGAACTCGCTCAGGCACTTTGCGTCGAAGCGGGCAAGCCGATCAAGGACAGCCGCGGCGAAGTCTCGCGACTCATCGACTCCTTCCGGATCGCCGCTGAAGAATCGGTGCGCATGCACGGTGAGGTGCAAGAACTGCAAATCTCCCCCCGTGCGCGCGGCTACCGCGGCATGTGGAAGCGGGTACCGATCGGCCCGTGCTCGTTCATTTCCCCTTTCAATTTCCCGCTTAACCTTGCGGCCCACAAAGTCGCACCCGCACTCGCCGTCGGCTGCCCCTTTGTCCTGAAGCCCGCGAGCCGCACGCCGATCGGTGCGCTGATTATTGGTGAGACCTTAGCCGAAACCGCCCTGCCGAAAGGGGCGTTCTCCATCCTCCCGTGCAGCCGCGATGCTGCCGACCTGTTCACGATCGATGAGCGACTCAAGCTGCTCAGCTTCACCGGATCACCCGGCGTTGGCTGGAACCTCAAGGCAAGGGCCGGCAAGAAGCAGGTTGTGTTGGAGCTCGGAGGCAATGCGGCGGTGGTCGTTGATGAAGATGCAGACATCGAAGACGCAGTCCAGCGCGTTGTCTTCGGCGCGTTCTATCAGTCCGGCCAGAGTTGCATCGGCGTCCAGCGCATTCTGATCCACGAGAATCTCTACACGGCGTTCAAAGAGAAGCTCGTGGCTGCGACCAAGGAACTCCGCACCGGCAACCCGAGGAGCGAGGACACTTTCATCGGCCCGATGATTTCGGCCCGCGAGGCCGAGCGCTTGGAAACCTGGATTGCTGAAGCAAGCGAGGCGGGCGCGTCCGTCCTGTGTGGGGGCAAGCGTGAGGGAGCGATGCTCGAAGCGACTCTCCTCGAAGGCGTTCCTCGCGATCAAAAACTCTGCACCGAAGAAGCTTTTGGCCCCGTTGCAGTGCTAAGCAGCTTCGCTGAGTTCTCCGAAGCGCTAGACCAAGTCAACGACTCCACATTTGGTCTGCAGGCCGGCATCTTCACCCGTGACATCTACAAGGCACAGCAAGCCTGGGACACTCTCGAAGTTGGTGGCGTGGTCATTGGCGATGTCCCTTCCTGGCGTGTCGACAACATGCCTTACGGCGGTGTGAAAGACAGCGGGCTCGGCCGCGAGGGCATCCGCTTCGCAATGGAAGACATGACCGAGATCCGGAACTTGGTGATTCGAACCCCATGAATCGGCCGAAGTTCGAACTGACGAACTCAGGTTAGGGCGCGCCGAGCAGGTCGACAGAGTCGGTCGGCGAGCAGGCTGCTGGCTTGCTCACTTCTCCCACAGCGTGGTTGCGGCCGCCTCGAGACTCTTGCCTTCCACATCCACGTTGGCGTTGGTGCGGCGCATTCGGTCCGCGTCGACTGTGCCCAGGTGCTTGCGAAGCACGTCGACAGCGACGTTGTCTTTGGCGGCGTCTGCTGAGAGCAGCAGCACCGCGTCATAGGGCGGGAAGGCCAGGCGGGGATCGCTCAAGATCACCAGGTCCATGGCTGCGATTCTGCCATCGGTCGAATACGCGGTGATCGCATCGACGGCGCCCTCCGCCACCGCGCTGTAGAGCAGTGTGACGTCCATGTTGAACGCGAAGTTGTACGCATCGCGCACGAGCGGCCATTCCGGGCGCTGCGGGAAGTCGATGTCCGTGGCGAGCGTGAGCTGGCCGGCTTTGCGTGCCAAGTCATCCAGCGTGCGGATGTTGAGGGCTTCGGCGCGCGGCCGGTGCATCGCGATGCAGTAGGCGTTCTCGAATCCAAGCCGACCAAGCACCGTGATCTGGTGCTCTTTCTTCAGCCAGTCGGTGACACCACGCAGGGTCGCTTCGCGCGATGCTGTCTTGGTCTCGAGCATCATGTCGGCCCAAAGCGTGCCCGTGTATTCGACATAGCTGTCGATGTCGCCACGCACCAACGCTTGGAATGCGACCTGCGTCCCCATGCCGTCGAGGATGACTACGTCGCGTTCGGCTTCGTTCAGCGAGCGCTTGAACCACTCGGCGAGAATGCGCTGTTCGGTGAATGCTTTTGTGGCGAAGCGGAACGCGTTGCTGTTGGTTTGCCCAAGCAGATACGAACACACCACTGCCACGATCAGTGCTAGCCCTCCTGGTACCATCCAACGCGGTCGGCGGGTGCGTGCAGCCCACTCGAACGAAGCCAGCGCGCCGTCGACTGCGAGCGCTGTCAGCGCCGCAGCACCGCAGCCGAACAAGACGATCGTGAAGTTCTGGGTCTGCAGGCCGCTGAAGATGAAGTTCCCCAACGTGCGCCACCCCACCAGCGTGGCGAGGGTGGCCATGCCCACCGTCCACACGGCAGCGGTTCGCACCCCGGCAACCAGTACCGGGAGCGCGAGCGGAAGTTCGACTTGTCGCAGCGTTTGGCTGTCGGTCATGCCGAGCCCACGGGCGGCGTCGACGACGTTCGCGTCGACTTGTGCGAGTCCCGTCACGCCGTTGCGCAGGATCGGCAGCAGCGCGTAGAGCACCAGCGCGCAGAATGCCGGCCAGAACCCGATCGTGCCCAGTAGCGGCACCATCAGTGCGAGCAATGCGAGACCGGGAATCGTTTGCACGAGGCTGGCGCAGCCAAGCACGACGGCGCCGAAGCGCGGCTTCGCGCGCGCCAGGAGCACGAGCGGGATCGCGAGCACGATCGCCGCGGCCAGTGCCGCGGCGACGATGCGGACATGGGATGCCCACAGTTCGGGAAGCCTCTGCAGCGCTTCGGTCGTGACGCTCATGCGGTGGGCTGCCCGGAGCTGCTGCGGTCATCGGAGTCGTGACTCTGTACTCCGCGGGCCATCAGCGCCGCTGCCTGGCGGGCGGGTGTCTCGATCATGGTCGCGGTGTGTTGCGACCAGTGCTCGCTGCCTTGACCGCGAAGCAGGGCGGCCGGCGTGTCGAGCGCGACAAGTTCGCCGGCTTCCAAAACGGCGACGCGGTCGGCAAGCAGCAGCGCTTCAGCCATGTCGTGGGTCACGAGCACGCAGGTGAAACCCAGCTCGCGATGTAGGCGACGCAGCTCGCCGTGCAGCTCTTCGCGGGTCACGGGGTCGAGCGCACCAAAGGGTTCGTCCATCAAGACGAGCGGCGGTCTGGCTGCGAGTGCGCGTGCGACGCCGACTCGCTGGCGTTGACCGCCAGACAGCGTGTCGGGAGTGCGCGCGCCAAACTCGGAGACGGGAAGGTTCACCATCTCGAGGGTGGATGCCACGGCGGCGTGGATGTTCGCGGGACTCCATCCCAGCAGGCTCGGCACGATCGCGACATTCTCAGCGACCGTGCGGTGGGGGAGCAGGCCCACCCCTTGGATCACCCAGCCGATCTTCCGGCGCAGTGTGGGGCTGGGTTGATCGAGCACAGAGTGGCCGTCGATGGACACTTCACCCGTGGTCGGTCTGACCAAGGCGTTGATTGTGCGCAGGAGCGTCGTCTTGCCTGAGCCAGACGCACCGACGAGTGCCAAGAACTCGCCGCGTCCGATGCTTAGATCCACGCCGCGCACGGCCTGGTGTCGACCAAACGCGACGCTCAGGCCGCGGATCGTGACGACGGATCCAGGGGTGTCTTGGTGCTCACTCATTGCGTGAGCTACTTGCTCTTGTTTCCAGCGGCCGAGTCTTTGGTCGTCGTGGGCTTGGATGCCGTTCGAGGCACGGGCACGTGGC
>CBESZZ010000152.1:0-7999 GCA_965534055.1 uncultured bacterium
CGAGCAGGCGAAGGCACTCTTTCAGCGGTCGCTTCGACTCGGTCAATCCATCGGCGACGCGTTGGCAGAGACCGCGGCAAGCATCGAGCTGTTCGCGCTTGACGCCGCAGAGGATCCAGCCAACGCAGCCCAAGACGAACTTGGATCGCGCGCCCAAGAGATGGGCATGCCACGGCTACGTGCCGCCTGGCTGCTGGCTGACGCCACCCGCTGCGCCGGACTTGGCGATGATGACCTCGAGCGCGACCGGCTTGCCGAAGCCCTCGACTTAGCCCGCAACGCGGATCTGCCGCTGCCCGTGCACGTCGCGATCTTGCAGCGCGCGGGAAAGGCCACCGCGGCGCGGCATCTGCTTCGCGAGATCGGTCGGCGGCTGCCGTCCCCCAAGATGCGCCGGCGGTTCTTTGCGCGGCTTGGCTAGCCAGCGCAAGTCTTGACCATTCCAAAACACCCCTCGGAATCGAGGAAGTATTGCGGCCAGTAGCGCCAATTGAACCGTAAAGGCGGCGTGCCATCTCAGCTCTCGGCACAGGAGACTCGGTTCGTTCGCCGGCACGCAAATCATCCGGCGATGGTCGCAGACAGCGAATCGAGACGCACGCGGCGGGAAGGACCCATGGGGCATCAGCCAAGCGGACCGGGAGCAGGGGATGGCGCGCCACATCTGACCCCACCAGCCGATGAGCCCTCTCGCGACACCAGAGTCCGGACGCACCCTGTCCTGGGCAATTCTCGGTGCAGCGTGCGTCATGTCGGCTGTCCTATGGATGGTGGTGCGCCCGCTGGAGCCCACCGCTGCTCCGCGAGCAAGCTTGCTCCAGAACCAAACCAACTCTGGATCCGAGGCTGAAGCCAACCGCTCCGAATCGAACTGGAGCGAGCGGGAGTTGGCCTCAGATCGGCCGGGACTCGACGGTCCGGACCGCGAAATCGAACCCGACGGCGCCGGGCCCGGCGAAGGCCACACGGCGCCCGGACCCGAAACATCGACCGAAGAATGCTTCGTCAGAGGCCGCGTGCGAACGCCAGACGGTGCACCCGTCGCCAATGCTCAGGTCATTGTGTCTGGCCGACTGGTGGTCGATTCAGCCGCGACAGAACGCATGACCGATGCGCAAGGAGCCTTCGTCCTTGGCCCCCTGCCGGTCGGCCCGGTCACGCTGACCGTGCTTCCACCCAGCCCGTACCTGCCCGTGCGTTGCCGGCGCGAGCTATCGGCATTGGATCCCGCGACCTGGGAAGCCACCGTGCACCCCTTCACGACGTCGGCTCCGGGCAGCCTGCGCGGCGTCGTTCGTGGCGTCAACCAACCCGATGCGATGGTTAACTGGCACGTGCTCGCCATCGATGAACGCGCCTCCGTGCGGCGGCATCGGGCTGCGCTGGACTCGCGTGGTCGGTTCCTATTCACCGGGCTCGCGCCAGACGCGAGCTACACACTGCGCGTCCAGCCTCCACGCGTCCGTAGCCACGTCCCGTTCGCGCTGGCCCAAACTCCGCACTGCGTCCCGGGCCCCGAGCAGGTGGAGCTGCGGGTTCCTGATCGACGCGGGTTGGGCAGCCTGACGGTGCAGTTCCTCACCGATCAGGGCGAGCCGGCAGACGTGGCACTGGAGATGGTTCACGACGCGACAAACCAGTGGCGCGTGGCCACCACAGACCCGGAAACCGGAATCCTCAATGTGGGCGGCCTGCCACCTGGCGACCTGCTGCTGGACGCAAAATCCAGCGACGCACCATGGCAGAGACTGGCCATGGTCACCATCGCGGCGGCGAATCGCGTGGATCTCGGAACGTTGATGCTGGAAACGGGTGGCCGCTTGACCCTGACACTGCAGGACATGCAGGCAGGCGAGAAGCCGAGCTTCGAGCTTCGCACCGCGGGCGAGAAGCGCTCGCTCGCCGGCGACGTGCGGCATGTTGGAAACAACACCTTCCGCTCGAATCCGCTGCGCTCAGGAGACTACGTCCTCGTCATTCGCTCCGCGGGCTACGCACCCCATTGTCGAACGTTCACGCTGACCGGCAACGACGACCTGCCGATGCAAGCGCGCCGGACACCCGGCACACCATGCATCATCCGCCTGCGTTGGGCGGCGCGTGATGCGGATCGCCTGCCTTCGGTCGTGAACCTCTCGTTCACCAAGGATCGCGACGAGGACCCCCACGGCGAATCGAGGTTCGATGAATCCGTACGGCTTCGTGGCGCAACGGGAGAGCCGCCGCCACTAGAGGCGATCCTCAGCCCAGGGAGCTACGTGGTGCGCGCGGACGCGCCGGGCTGGGAAAGCGAGGCACGCATCACGGTCACGTCGACGCAACGCAACTTCGAGGTGCTGCTCAGGCCGCGCGCCGTCGAGGCGACGACGCGATCTCACGACTGAGCCAACGCTCCGCGGCGCCGAGTTGGCGGTGGCGGCGATGAACTCTGACGAGGCCTAGCGCGAGCGCCCGTCGCGCCGCGTACGCCGAAACCGGCGGCGAGCCATCTGCTCCGCGAGCCGGGGCTTCAGCCGCAACACAGTTGCACGGCGGGTTGCACGATCCTCGCCAGCACAACGCAAGAACCGCAGCAAGTCCGTGCGTTGCACGGGCGCAGGCAACACGCGCCGCATCGTGTATCGCGCGAAGCGGAGGAGCATGCGATCGCGCATCGCGCGAGGCACGGGTTCGAACCACACCGAAACGTTGTCCAAGTCGAGCAGCAGGATCCGCGGCGAGGCCTCGTCGTCCTTCGGCTCGACGCGCACCAGGAGATTGTCCGGATGCAGGTCGGGATGATCGAGCCCTAGTTGGAAGGCCGCTTCGCACGCAGCACCTGCCGCGCACACCGCGTTTCGTCGCAAGTGCGGAGCTTCTGCGACGAACACGGGCAGGGATTGGGCCTCGGCTTCGAACACCGTCATCAGCGTGTGCCTGGTCACGCCGGCCCGGGTCTTGGCGATCGCCGCACGCGGCGTGACGGCGGCGACCGAACCTCGCTGCAGAGCCACCAACGCGGCGAGCTCGCGATGCGAGCGCGTCCGATCCAGATAGCGATCGCCTAGCACCCGGCCCATCAGACCCCCGCGCCGCGCGCCCCGCACGACGGCATGCACTTCCGACGCGGCAAGTCCGTGGGCAGATGCCACCCGAGCGCCCACTTCATTCGGCAACCGCAGCGTGCCGATGCCGCCCCGGCCGAGAACACCTAACAGGGGTTCGGGAGTGGCGAACAAGAGCTCCCACAGGTCTTCGAGAGACCAGTCGGCCCAAGCCTCGTGCACCCATGCGTGCACGGCGAACCCGTGCCACCGACCTTGGCGCACGACGAAGCCGTCGGGTGGAGTCTTGAGATCCTGCTGACGTGCGGCCACGACTACGGGTGCTGGGGCATGCGCTCCGGGGGGGAACTCGATCGCGCCACCGAGGTCGACCCGGGGAAGCGCGGTAAAGAGGAGCGAGCATCATCCGCAAGCTGAACCGTGGTGCACAGCTCTGATCCGTGTAACGTGCGCAGTCATGCCTGAGCCGCCGCTCGCGGTTGATGCCGCACTCCCGCTAGGTGCACGCGTCGTGTTCGTGCGGCTGTCGGCGCTCGGCGACGTCCTGTTCTCGCTGGAGACCGTGGCCTCGCTCGCAGCGCAGCGCCCCGACGTCATCATCGACTTCCTGGTCGAGGATCGGTTCAAGGGCCTCATCGAGGGCCACCCTCAGATTCACGACGTCCTGGTCTACCCACGACGCAACAAACTCCGGATCCCCCGACACTTCTGGCGATTGCGGCAACGCCGCTACGCTGTCGTCTTCGATTTGCACGGCAACCTCAAGAGCGCGATCCAGGTGTGGTTCTGTCGATCCCGAATGAAGGTGGGCTACGACAAGCCCATCGCGCGCGAAGGCGCGCAGCGGGCCTACCACCGCAAAGTCACCCTGAGTCCTAGACCGCATCGGGCGGAGCAGGGCCTGCATCTGCTCGAGGCCATCGGCCTGGAAGCCAAGCGCGTCGCTCCCGTGCTGCCGTCGCAGCGGCTCATCGCTCCTGGCTTCGACCTGGCGCAGCGAGCCTTGGCGCGGGATCTCCCTAAGGACGTCCCCTCATTTCCTTGGACCAAGGGCGGCGGACAACGAGTCCTGCTCCACCCTGGCGTCAGTGCGTTTGCGCTGTTCAAGCGCTGGCCGCCGGAACGCTACGGCGAACTCGCAGCCAGACTCACGTCCCGCAGCGGCCTCGAGGTCGCCATCAGCGCTGGACCCGGCGAGCACGCGCTTGCCCGCGAAGTGCAGCGGTTGGCCCCTCAGGCGAAACTGGTAGACGGGCAGAAGATCGGCCTACCCGGCTTCGTTGGCGTGCTGGAAGATGCCGACTTGGTTGTCGCTGGCGACACCGGACCGCTGCACATGGCTGCAGCGTCGGGCACCCAAGTGGTTGCGCTGTTCGGCCCGAAGGATCCTGCGCTGTATGGCCCGCGCGACGTGCCGTGCATGGAGGGCAAGCATCAGGTTCACTTCCACGACGTTCCGTGCCGCCCTTGCACCCGTCGCTCGTGTGCCGCGCCGCTTTGCGTTCGTGGCGTCACCGTGGATGAAGTCGAAGCGTCCGTGCTGCGCGCGCTGGGTCGCGATTCGCGGAGCAACATCTCACCGACGAACCAGACGCCGCCGACGACCAAGCCCTCAACTGGGCAGTCTTCAGGCACCAGCTCCGGTGGCAGCGAGCCATCAGACACGGCGGAATCCTCAAGCACAGAGGGCAACGACGACGGTCGGCCGACGACACGCCTGGATCTCCCACAGCAAGAAGCACCACCGCACTCGCCCGAGGCAAGCGAACGCCCCTCGGCCAGCGGCTTCCGCAGGTTGCGTCCGGATCTCAGGAGTCACACGGAACCGAGACGCTTCACGCGGCGGGACAACGCGCGATTGCAGCCGCAAGACGAACCGCACCCCGACACGGATGCGACGAACAACGCCTGAGCAGCACGCGGCGCCCATGGCATCTACTGAAAACGACGCGGAAGATCACGGGAGCCGCATTCCCACGACGGTGATTCGGCACGCCAAAGAGCGGATCTCGAAGTGTTCGCTCCGCTTCCTGCACGAACGCCCGGAGATGACTTTCCTGCGTGCGAAGCCGGGCTTCGAGTTCGTCGCAGACGGCTTCACGCTGCTGGGCATCGACGCCCCCACCCTCACGTCGGCGGATGCTGACCGGCCGCTCCTGCTGCTCGATAGCACGTGGAAGCTGCTGCCCGCCCTTGGTCGCGCCGTCACCGGAGCCCCTGCCGTGCGTTCGATCCCCGCGGGGATCACGACGGCCTACCCAAGGGTCAGCAAGCTCTTTGACGATCCAAGCGTGGGCCTCGCTTCGATCGAAGCCCTGTATCTGGCGCGAAGGCTGCTCGGCGACCGTGACGACTCATTGCTCGACGGCTACCACTGGAAAGCGGAGTTCCTGGCGCAACTCGATGCGCGCGATGACGTCAACTGAGCAGGACGCTCTTGCGATCAGGATCGGTCACAGGATACGCGGTGTGTCTGCGCAGCAGGTCCTCCAGCGCATCCCCCGATTCCTTCTTCGCGAACTCGCGCTCGGCTTCGGTGATGCCGAACAGTTGATAGAAGTCCACGCGACCCGCCCTGAGTTCGAACGACTCCGCAAACGCAGCCGGTCGCGTCACCAGAAGACAGGTGATGTCCGACGGACCCTCGTCCGAATCGGCGGGGCGGAGGGAACGCTGCAGCGGCACCCGGTTGCCGTATTCCAAGAGTTCGGCGCCGGGATACTTGCCGACGGCGACCAGCTGTTGGTAGGCCATCAGGTTGTGGAGCAGCGCGACCGCCCACGGCTGCATACTCGGCAACTCGAAGGTCAACTCGAAGCCAAGTCCAGAGAACCCGGTGGGGTCGGTGCTCTCCTCCTCGAGGTTCCACGGGTTGGACAACCCCGACGTCGCGTACAACCAGCTGTCCCGATCGTCGCCCGGCGGGCTGACGAAAACACCGTGATTCAACCACCCCGGATGCGGGTCGTGCCGGAACATGTTCTGGTAGAGGTCAGCGGGAGGCGTGTAGACGCCTTCGCCGAGCTCGCCGAAGCACTGCCGGTAAACCACTTCCTCCCGGCGCTCCCACTGAAGCTCGAACCACTTCCGGTCGGGAGCCGTCTCGGGTTCCGAGCCGTGGGCTGAACCGCTGGAGTTCGGATCGTTCATCGAATCGTCGGTCACGGGATGCGTGGTGCAGGGCGTTCCGCCGCGAGGGCGGCAACAACGGCGGAGGGTTTGGGTAGCATTCGCGCAAACCGCGAAGGGCATGACGTGAAACGAACAGACAAGGCGATCCGCATTCAAGGCATCCTGGACGAGCTGTATCCCAGCGTGCCCATTCCCCTCGACCACGAGGACCCCTACTCGCTGCTAATCGCGGTGTTGCTTTCCGCGCAGTGCACGGACGTGAAGGTGAATCAGATCACCCCGCTCTTGTTTGCGAAAGCTGCGACGCCGCAGGCCATGGTGAAGCTCACGCCGGACGCCATCCGCGAGATCATTCGGCCTTGCGGGCTGTCACCCGCGAAATCGAAAGCCATCCATCGCCTGTCCGAAATGCTGCTCGAGAACTACGACGGCGAGGTGCCCCCCGACCTCGACGCGCTCGAGGAACTTCCTGGCGTGGGCCACAAGACCGCCAGCGTCGTGATCGCTCAAGCGTTTGGGGTTCCCGCCTTCCCCGTGGACACGCACATCCATCGCCTCGCTGCGCGCTGGGGACTCAGCTCCGGCCGGAACGTCGTTCAGACCGAACGCGACCTCAAGCTGCTCTTCGACGAGAGTCGTTGGAACGATGCGCACCTGCAAATCATTCACTTCGGCCGCGACTTCTGCCCAGCACGCGGACACGACCTGAGCAAATGCCGAATTTGTGGCTGGGCCGCCACGAAGAAGCGCATCGCAGAGGAAGCGACGAAGCTACCCAAGCGCATGCGCGCGAAGTCGCAAGACGCTTAGTCCGAACGGTTCCTGAACCCTCGGGCTAGCGCGAAAGCGTGATGGTTTCGCCGGTCGCGAAGCAGTCGAGCGGCTGTTGCGAGTTGGCCGTCGTCAGTCGCGACGTTGCCCTGGTGATGGCGTCCCAAACGAAGAGGTCAAAAGCTCCCGCTCCTGGCACCTTGCGGCTGAAGAACATCTTGTTGTGCGTCGCGATGCCAAAGACGTCATCGCCATCGGCGGCACTGACGGTGACCACCCGACCTGCCGAATCATCCCAGAGGTAAAGGTCGTCTTGACCGGCAACACTGGCGGTCAACGTGAAGTCTCCGCCGGTTGTCACCGCGGCCAAGCGAACATCCACCCCCGTCAAGATCACACTCACCGATGGACCCGCTGGGTCGAAGAGAAACACCGAGTCCCCGCCATCGTTGAAGACCAGACGATCCCCGGACAGGACGGCGTCCAACGCGTAGTCCGAACCAGGAACCGCAGCGGCCACCGTGGTAGCAGCGCCTGCGGCGTCGAAGTAGTGCAACTCGCTGTTGGCGGTTTGCCGCGAGAAGACGAAGTCACCGTTGCTCATCGCGGCCTCGAAGCGATCCGGCGCGGCGTTCTCAGACACCGCCGTGAGCGTTCTGGACGCCACGTCAAAGTGGTAGAGGTCGGTTTGCCCGACCCGTTCCACTTCGACCACGAGGTTTCCGTCGGGGAGCGTCGCGACCCAGCGATCCGGCACACCCAAGGCATTCGAAACCACGGCCGAGCTCGCGAGCGAAGGATCAAAGATGTAGCAGTCCGGGTCTGGGCCCGAGGTTTGGAACACAATCAAGCCCGTGGGCAACACGGCTTGAAAGACCGCGCCGCGGTTGAACAGCGCGGCCGCAAGGTCCGCGCCGATGGCTTGCACGCCGCCGTTCTCGCCGAATCGGAACATCGCCAGGGTTGGAACCAGTGCTCCGCGTCCGCGCTCGATCACCAAGGCGCCTGATGGAGCTTGGGCGAGGACACGGTCTGCAGATGGCTCCGCGAGC
>CBESZZ010000153.1:0-7957 GCA_965534055.1 uncultured bacterium
GAGACGCGTCAGAACCGCGGCCGGAGCCACGATCCCGATGAAGCGCCAGCGCCGCGTCGACCAGACGCGCCGCTGTACGATTCTTGTCTTGAGTCGGCAGGTCCTCGCGACGTCCGTTGGCCCAAAGCAGCACCACGCTGCTCTGATCCTGGTTCATCGCGGAGAGCCCATTCACGGCAAGCAGATCGAGACCCTTGCGTTGCATCTTGCCGCGACCGCGCGCGAGCGCGGCGGACCATCTGCTATCCGCATTGTCGTCGTCGCCATCTTCCTCGAACGATTCGAGGGCGAAACCGACCACGACCTGACCGGAGCTCTTGCTGTTGCCTACAGCGCCGATGATGTCCGGATTGGGCACCAAGTCCAAGCTGTACCCCCCGCTTTCCTTCGGTGGCTTGCCGGAAATCCGCTCCGCCGGTCGGTAGTCCGCGACCGCGGCGACACCAAAAGCGACGTCGGCCTTTGGCCAGCGACGCTCAACCACAGCCAGCATGTCGCGGGCAGAAACCACGTCGATCGCCTCAACGCCGGCTGGAATGGGCAATGTGACCCCTGCGGAGACCAACAGGACCTCGTGACCAGCCTGCGCCGCGCAGGCGGCCAGGGCGTAGCCCATCCGCCCCGAACTGGCGTTGGTCAGGAACCGGACATCGTCCAGGTACTCCCGGGTAGCCCCGGCGGTGATCAGAACACTTGCCATGACCCCTCGATCTTGCGTGGTCATCCTCCGCAGAACCAGAACAGCTAAGAGAAACCACCTAAACCTATTTCCGAAAGGACTTTAGACTCTCTCCCTGGAGAATTTGGACCGGAACCACGGGGATTTCCATGCTCCAAACGGTGACTTTGCGCATGTCCCGGACTTGTATCCATTGCACGACACGCGACCAGCGAACCGGCCAGTGGATCAAATTCAAAGCCCTACGTTGCTCAACCGCCACCGCGCGGGTTCGACGGAAGCACTGCCTGCAACGAGACCAGACCTCGACCTTCCTGGCTGACGCCGATCAATTAGCTCGCACTTACAAAACGCGACGCCGGCGGGAAGGATCGAGGTCTTGGTCCGTACCGGGCCAGAGTCCAGGGGCTAGCCGAGGAGCGGGCTGGCCGCCAAGTCCCCATCGGATCGTGGTCACCCCACCAACCCACGCCAGATGATGTGCGTCGCCCGGGATTCGCTCGGTTCCATGGACCCATCCGCACGGGCGCTGGCGAACGCGCCGGGATTGAAGGTCGGACCCTGGGGGCATGCACCACGTTTGCAAACGCAAGGGCAGATGCGGGCCCCGAACGTCACCTTGGGCCACACTTCGTGGGTTCTCTCGGGCCCGAAGCCCGCCCTCGACCGCACACCCACCCCCACCGCGTGAACCGTCTCCTACCGATCTCGGCAGCCGCAGTTGCCGATGGCGCCGTCCACTGGCTGACGTCCCTCGTTCCTATCGCCGGCCTCACCGCCGCCTGCATCGCCTTGGGCGCTTCGTGCTCAACCGAAGGCTATGTGCGCGAAGCCGACGAGGAGGTCTACACGATCTTGGAGAAGGTCGCGTCGCGGGTGACCGGCGAACGCAAAGTGTTCGCGGTAGAAAGGCCCGTCGACACGTTGCGCGCCCGACTGCTGGCCGCGGCGGAAGCTGCGCGTGAAGCGCGCGATCCCGCTGCCATGGATGTCCCCATGGATGCCGCGGTCTCAGCCGAGTCGGCAACCGCACCCATCGAACTCTCTCTGCTGGAGAGCTTGGACATCGCCGCGGAAAACAGCCGCGAGTTCCGCACGCAGCGCGAACGCCTCTATCTCTCCGCACTAGCACTCACCACCCGTCAACACGACTTCGCCGTGCGCTGGGGCGGCGGCGGCGGCGCTTCGATCGACGGCACCGGCGACGGCAAGGCAAACACGAACGCGTCGCTGTCAGACGACCTGTCGGCATCGGTCAACACGACCTCTGGCGGCCGCCTCGTTGCCAGCTTCGTGAACACGTTCCTGCGGTCGCTGATCAACGGCGGAGACTTCGAGGGCAACTCGATTCTGTCGCTGACGTTCACCCAACCGCTGCTACGAGGTTTCGGCGAAGCCGTGGTACGCGAGCCGCTCACGCAGTCGGAGCGCAACGTGGTGTACGCCATGCGCGACTTCGAGCGGTTTCGACGCACGTTCGCGATCCGCGTCGTGTCCGACTACCTGCGCGTTTGCCAAAGCATCGCCGACCTGCAGTCCGAAGACGCCAACCTCATCAGCGTGCAAAGGTCCGCGGAGCGCACCGATGCTCTGTTTGAATCCGGCCGCGCCGACATCATCGCAAAAGACCGCGCCAGCCAAAGCGTGTTGACGGCCGAGAACCGCAAGGTCAACGCCATCAACTCGCTCGCCACCCAACTGGACCGCTTCAAGGTGACCTTGGGTTTGCCCGTGGAAGTGCCCATCACTCTCGACGAACGCGAGCTACAGAGCCTCACCGTCGATGGTTCCGAAGATGCTTTCCAGGAATCGGTGGTCACCCGCTACGCGCTCGAGAATCGCTTCGACCTGCGCACGGTGCGTGATCAGGTCGCGGACTCGGCACGGCAGATCGTGGTCGCGGAGAACGCGCTGCAGTCGGGGTTCGATTTCACTTCGGCGATCTCGATCCCAACTCGGAACAACGAGTCCTTCGACTTCGATTGGTCCAACGCATCGTGGTCCGCGGGTTTCGATCTGAACCTAGCGCTCGACCGACTGGTGGAACGCAATGCCTACCGCTCGTCGTTGATCGCGTTTGATCAAAGCGTGCGGGACCGCGAGGCGCTGCGCGACTCGATCGTCGCCGACGTGCGCTTGTCTTTGCGCAACATCGCCACGCGCATCGAGAGCTACCGCATTCAACGCCAAGCGGTGACGCTCGCAGAACGCCGGGTCGACAGCGCGGAGCAACTCTTCGCTGCAACGCGCGCGGACTTCCTTGACGTGATCGACGCCAAGAACGACTTCCTGAGTGCGCAGCTCTCGCTGACCGCTGCACTCGTCGACTACACGATCGCGCGCCTCGAGCTGTTCCGCGATCTCGAAGCAATCACTATGGAGCCGAAGGGCCTGCGCTTTGACGCCGGTCTGCCGTATCCACCACCGCAACTACCCGACACGCGCCTGCCTGAGCCAGAGCCCGTATCCACCGACGCCCCCGAGTCCCTATGAACCGTTCGCTGACCGCCAACCAATCCGCGTTCGCGCTCGCCTCACTCGCCGCAATCGGTGCCCTGACTTCGTGCACGGGCCGAACTGCGGAGGACATGGCTGCCGATTCGCCGGAAATCTACACCGTGCAGCAGGCCGATCTCGTGGTCTCGATTCGCGAGAAGGCCGAGATCCAAGCCGAACGCGAAACGCGCGTTCGTAGCGAAGTCGAAGGCCAGGCTCAGGTGATCAAGCTCATCACCGAAGGCAAGCAAGTCAAAGCAGGCGACGTTCTGATCGAACTCGACGTGTCCGACCTGGAAGATCGCAAAGCCAACCAGGCGATCACCGTGTCGCGTGCGCAGGCTTCCTTGCTGTCCGCAAGAAAGGATTTCGAGATCCTGGGCAAGGAACTCATCGCGGAAGAGCGCTCCGCCGAGAGCAAGCTGTTGATCGCTGAGATGTCCCTTGAGAAGTTCCTTGGTGCATTGCCGAAAAACGCTCGCGCGGCAAACCGCGCAGCGAGCCGCGACGTCGCGACGAACGGGGCCCTATCGAAAGAAGCCATGATTGGCGCAATGGGTGATTCTGCCGTCGCCAGCGATGAGGCAAATGGTCGCGGAGACGACGTGACGAGCCCACGCTCAGCGACCGTCGATCTGAAGGGCAACAAGCCCGAACCCACCATGGAAGACTCGGAGAGTGCGACCACGGTGCTCGCCGGTGCTTCGACCGAAGACGCAATCGCCATCGCCGTCGAGGGCACGAACGCCGAAGTCATCGATCGGCTGCTTCGGCTCTTGTCCGACGAGGAAGACGGGGGCGGCAAGAAAGGTTCGGTCGTCCGAGAACTCGCTCTGGGAATTCAGCTTCTGCTCGGCGCGAGCGACGCCGAAACCGCCACCAACATGGAACGCGACCTGGGCGCGATGGCCAACCGGGTGCTGCAACAGATCGACCAGATCGACCTTGCCCGGGCCGATCTGAAGATCAAGGAAGACACGTTGGGCCATAGTGAGCGCCTGGCGGGACTCAACTTCATCACGCAGAACGAGCTCGAGCGCGATCGATTGGACAACAAGAGCCAGAAGTCGAAGGTCTCGCTGGCTTGGAACGACCTCGAGTTGCTCGTGCACTACGAGCTGCAAACGGACCTGATCACGCTGCGCCAAGACGTCGCCAACTCATCACTCGAACTCGAACGCGTCCGTGCGAGCAACGACGCACGACGCGCCAACAAAGAGTCAGACGTCGCAGCGATGCAGCAGGAATACGACCTCGCGCTCGAACGCTTGAACAACCTGGAGTCGCAAATTAAGAACGCGGTCATCCGGGCACCGACGCCTGGGATCGTCGTGTATGCGACGCAGGGCGATGGCCGTCGTGGCCGGGAAGTCGTCGAAGAGGGCCAGATGGTTCGCGAGCGTCAGTCGCTCATCGTCTTGCCCGACCTCACGACGATGGTCGCCGAACTCAAGATTCAGGAAGCCGACATCGACAAGGTGCAAATCGGCCAGCCGGCAACCATCGTGCTCGAAACATCCGGAGGTGAATCGGTGACGGGGCGCGTGGTCTACAAGGCTCCGCTGCCGGACTCGGGTTCGCGTTGGAGCAACAACGACCGCAAGGTCTACAAGGTCCGCGTGCAGGTCGACGGCAGCAACGGCACGGGCATCTTGCGGCCGAACATGTCCTCGGACGTGACGATCTTCGTCATGCGGATTGAGGACACGCTGCCGGTGCCGCTGCAGGCGGTGTCGCGCGATCGCTACGTGAACTACCTCTGGAAGGCCACCGCCGATGGGCCGAAGGCCGTGAGGATCGAAGTCGGCGAAGCCAACGCGACCCACGTCTCGGTCACCGAAGGCATCGCGAACGGCGACCGGGTGTACCTTGCGGTTCCCGCGGGCGTTGAGCTACCCAAGTTCGCGCAGCCTGAACGTAAGAGCCTGCAGCCGGAAGACATCCCCACGGAAAGAGTCCCGTCACCGGCAGACAGCGGTGCCGGCAAAGGGAAAGGGAAAGTCGCGGCTGAAGAGAACGCCCAAGGCGCTGATCCGCGCGCGGAAATGGAAGCGATCTCCGCAAAGATTCGCGCCGTGTTGATCAAGGATCTCCCGGATCGAGCTTCGGAATTCGAAGGCATGGGCCTCATGCGCCTGCTCCGCAGCGACCCGGACGTCAAGGCCGCCTACGAGAAGCACCCCGACCTGCAAGAAGAGATGCAGGCCGTGTTCACCCGCATGCGCGAGAGCGGCGGCTTTGGTGGCGGCCAACGCGGTAGCGGAGGCGGTCAACGCGGTAGCGGCGGCGGGCGTGGCTCCCGAGGCAACGGATGACCGACGTTCAGACTGAGTCCGGCCCCATGGTGGACGAGAACACCGAGATCATCGCGGAGCTTCGCGATGTGCACCGGCACTACATCATGGGCGCGACCGAAGTGCGCGCGCTCAACGGCGTGTCCATTCAGGTTCGCCGAGGTGAATACGTAGCCATCATGGGTCGTTCAGGTTCGGGCAAGAGCACGCTCTTGAACCTACTTGGCTGCCTCGACCGCCCCACCCACGGCCAATACCTGGTGGGCGGCCGCGACGTGTCGAAGTTGGACGACTCGGAACTGTCGGATGTGCGAGGTCGTGAGATCGGGTTCATCTTCCAGTCGTTCAACCTCATCCCGCAGCTCACCGTGCTAGAGAACCTTGAGGTGCCGCTCTTCTACCAAAACCGCGTTGGCCCAGAGTCGCGCGCGAAGGCGGAACACTTGGCCAAGCGCGTCGGCCTCGACGGTCGACTGGACCACAAGCCAATGGAACTGTCCGGCGGTCAGCAGCAGCGCGTTGCGATCGCGCGCGCCATGATGAACGACCCGCTGTTCCTGCTGGCCGACGAAGCCACCGGCAACCTCGATTCGCGCACAGAGATGGAGATCTTGCGCCTCCTCGAAGAGCTGCAAGAAGAAGGCGTCACCATCGTGATGGTCACCCACAACCCCGGCGTCGCCAAACGAGCCGACCGCACCATCTGGCTGCGCGACGGCCAGGTTGAGAAGAACGAACTGAACTGGCCCAACATGCCACGGCCGAAACTCGAAATCCCACCGCCTGAGACCGACGCATGATGTTTACCGAACTCTGGCGCACAGTGCGCTTGGGCGTGAAGAGCCTGCTGCTGCACAAGCTGCGCGCGGCGCTCACCATGGCCGGCATGCTGTTTGGCGTCGCCTCGGTCATCATCATGCTCGCTGTGGGCGAAGGCACGAGCTACGACGCGCTGCAGCAGTATGAGGCCATGGGGACCAACAACATTCTGCTGCGCAGCAAGAAGCCCGCCACCACGCAGCAGTCTAGCGAACAAAGCGTGTGGTCGGCGATGTCCTACGGACTGACCTACGCCGAGGCTGAACGCGTCGAGCGAACATTGGGCCACGCCAAGAACGTCGTCACGGTGCGCGAAACGCCAAAGAACCTGCGCTCGGGCGCGTTCTGGGATAGCAGCATCGTGATCGGCACGGAGCCCGACTACATCGATGTCGTCAACATGCAGATCGCCGAAGGGCGCTTCCTGGATGCGACCGATCTCGACGCGAAGCGCAACGTGTGCGTGCTGGGCGCAAGCTTGTCCAAGCAGCTGTTTCCGATCGAGAACCCGCTGGGCCAAATGGTCCAGGCCGGCGACGAAGAGAAGTTCCAGGTGGTCGGCGCCCTTAACTACCAAGGGCGCTCCGCGGGGGCATCAGGCACGACCCTCGATGAGTGCCTGTTTGTTCCGGTCACGACGTCTCGCGCACGGTTTGGCGACACGAACACGCAGTCGTCCGGGGGTTCCTTCTCTCGTGAGCGCATCGAGTTGATGGAGATCAAGGTGCGCGTCGAAGATTCGAGCCAAGTCGAAGCAACCGCGGCAGTGATCCGCCAGATGCTCGAGGCCGACCACGCCGCGATGAACGATCTGGAGATCACCGTGCCCCTTGAACTGTTGCGCCAGAAGGAAGCCAGCCAGCAGCTGTTCAAGGTCCTGCTCGGCTGCATCGCAGGCATCTCCTTGCTCGTCGGCGGCATCGGTATCATGAACGTGATGCTCGCCACCGTGACCGAGCGCACCCGTGAGATCGGCATCCGCCGCGCATTGGGTGCGAAGAAGAAGAACATCGTCTACCAGTTCCTGGTCGAGACCGTGGTACTGGCGGCGTGCGGCGGGCTCTTGGGCGTGCTGCTCGGGATCACCTTCCCCAGCGTGATCACCGCACTTCTCGACCAGACGACCATCGTGATGCTCCCCCACGTGGCGCTCGCCTTCTGCATCTCCGCGGCGGTTGGCATCGCGTTCGGCATCTACCCGGCCTGGCGCGCTGCGAACATGGACCCGGTCGAAGCCTTGCGTCACGAGTAGCCATCCGACCGATTCTCAGCCTGGGAGTGCGCGCTGAACCGCGTGCGCCTACGCTGCGCGGAAGTATGGGCTCAACAGCACGCATGGTATTAGCCGTCGGCTTGTGGACGGTGGCACTAGTCGTTTTTGGCGGCTACACGCTCTCGCTCGTTGCGCCGATCGAAGTCGCAACCGCGATGCGCTACGCCGGCGAGATCGTGCGCTTTGCGCTTCTCGCCGCACTGGTCACGTTCATCGTGGCCGCGCTGGTCTGGCCACCGTTCTTGCCCTCGCTGCGGCTGAGCTGGCGACGCCTGAAGGGCCGGCTGTCGGTGGACCGCGGCCCAATGCTCGAAGCGTTGGCCGATCTAGAGCACTTCGAGACGGCCCCCAAACACCTCGCCGTCGCGCGCACGGCCCACACCCTGGGCGACGTCC
>CBESZZ010000154.1:0-7926 GCA_965534055.1 uncultured bacterium
CAATTGCGTTCCGTCGTTTCGCCGTGTTTGGGCAAGTCGTCGGTTAGGTCGCGGATCGACGATGTCGGGACCGTCGAGGGCGCTGAGGCTCGAATCCAGGGGACCGAGTCTTGGCAGAGCTGAGGGCTGTGTTGCCCTCGGGGGGGCTTGGTTGGTGGATGCTGTCGCATCGTCAGGTGGCCCAGGTGCCATGTGCCAGTCGCGGGTGAGCGCAAAAAACGCGTCGCCCGCGTCGGCTTGAAGTCGCGTCGAGCCGGGGTGCTCGACGCGGAACCGATCAACCCTTGAACAGGATGTCGTCGGTGTTTGGACCGTTGTCCTGCTTTTGACGCGGCGGTGCACCGGTCTTGGCTTCTTCGATGAGCTGGTCGCTTGGCTTGAAGACCACGGTCTCCTTGTTGGCGACTTCGATGCTCTTGCCCGTGAGTGGGTGCTTGTAGGCGCGGCCTTTGCGCACCCGGCGTTCGAACGTGCCGAACCCCTTCACAGCCACCTTGCCACGCTCGCGCAGCAGGTCACGCACGGAGTCGAGCACAGCATCCAACACCCGTGACGCAGTCCGTCGCGGCACGTTCAGCTCCTGCGCGACTTGATCCGCGAGGATGCCTTTGTTGGCTTGTCGCCCGAAGCTCTCCTTGGAGGCGGCCGCAGAATGCTGCTCGCCTTGCTTGGATTCGGTGCTCTTGTTGTCCTGCGCGTTGTCCGCAGAAGCGTTTTCGTTGGTCAGTCGAGTCATGGGTCTCTGCTCCCGGTTCGCCTTTCTAGGCTGGCACACCAGCCGACGTCCTCATCCAGTGGTTTGGTCCGTAATTGGCTGCTGCGCTACGAAGGTCCCTGCTCCGAAGCCTGCTCTTCCTTGCGAGCAGGCAGTTCCATCTTCTCGAGCAACGAGGAGACGATTTTCTTCAGGTAGCGCGTAACGACTGCGTCGGGGAACGCCATGGAGAACGGGGTGCGTTTGAGCACGGCGTTCTCGACAGAGGCGTCTTCCGGCAGCAGTCCTAGCCAGTTGAGTTCGAACTCGAGGAACCGCTCGGAGCAGCCCTTGAGCTTTAGATACACCTGCTCAGCCTCTTCAGGCGAGCGCACGCGGTTGACCACGCAGTGCATGTTTTGGTGGTGTCCTTCGGACACGAGGATCTTGATGATCCCGTAGGCGTCTGCGATGGCAGCGAAGTTGCTCGTCGTCACCACAACCGTGTGCTCGCTGATGGACACGAAGTCCGTTACCGAACGCGACACGCCGGCCGCGGTGTCGAGCATCACGACGTCGCAGTAGGGGCGAAGCTCTTGCACCGCGTCGAGGATCTTCTGTCGACCCTTGTCGTCGAGGTTCGCCATCTCTTGGACGCCACTGCCGCCGGAGATGAACTTCACGCCTTCCGGACCGTCCAGGATGATGTCACCCAAGGACGCTTTGTCCTCGATGTAGTCCGACATCGTGAACGACGGTTTAATGCCGGCCAGAATGTGCGTGTTCGCGAGGCCGAGGTCGGTATCGAAGATGATCGTCCGGTAGCCACGGCGGGAAAGCTCCATCGCCGTGTTGACCGAGAGCGACGTCTTACCAACGCCACCTTTCCCCGATGTCACGGAAAGGATCTTTGCCAACCCGTTGCCGCTGTCGTTGTTGTCGGTCATCGTGCGAGGTCCGTTCTGCTTGTCACTAAGTTGCCTGCATGGAACGACAACCAGAGTCGGTTGGACGCGAGCGTCCGTGACCAAGGTTGTCTTGCTGCGGCTGTTCTTCGGCAGCGAGCGCAATGCATCTTGTGTCCGAAATGGAGAAGCTCTGGTGGGCCGTGGGTTCAGACCGGATCGGGGACTGCCGATGATGCAATTCGCAACGCCGTGATGATGAATACGGCACTCATGCAGCGACCTCGAATGGACGGGGCGTGTGTGCGAGTTGCGCTTGTATCGACCATGCCAACGCTTGAACGACATGCCCCACTGGCTTTGGACCGCCGCCGATTCGCGCTTTCTGCGCGCAACGGTGGTGTGCTACTGCGCCGAAGTGCCGGCTTGGGACTTTGTCTAGGAACCGTGGTCCTCGCAGGCGTCGCACTCTCGGTCATGCGGGACGTCCAGGCTGCTAGGCTGCCGGAAGGTCATGTGGTGCCGCTCATGGTTGGCGTGTTGCTCTGGCTTTACGGCGCAGCGGTCGCAGTCTTCGGTGAGGTACGACGCGTGCGTTCCGCGGTGCTCGAACCCGAGCGTCGCATCGTCGATGCGTTGCGCGCCATGCGCGGCGGCGACCTTTCGTTCCGCCTCCATCTCAGACGCAACGAAGTGCTGCAGGATGTCGCAGGTGAACTCAATGCGCTCCTCGACTGGCTCAACAGCAGCCCTCCCTCTGGATCGCAGGTCGGCGGAGACATCGTGCATCTCGAGGAAGATGAAGAGGAAGCGGGCTCCGACGACGCCGACTACCAGTCGGACAAAATGGCGCCGGATATTCCCCGCATCGTTTGTGCCGAGAGCGTCGGGCAGAAGGTTGATGAGGTGGCGTGCTCATGACGCTGAAGAAGCGGTCATGCAGCCCAACGACGGCTAGTCCTGCAGGTGGCGGATTCGGACCCGCGGTGCCGACGTTGTGCATCGGCGCCTTGCCGATTTTGCTCGCAGCTGGTCTGTGCTGGTTGCCGGGCCATGCGGTTGACCTACTTCACGAGCAGGGCAAACGGCGGGTGCAGTCGATGCAGGAAGCCGCGATTCGTTCAACAAGCCGAGCCCTCCTCGAAGGTCTGGAGTCCAAACCGAGTGAGCCGTGGATTGCTCGCGTCGACGGTTGGAATTGTTCAGTGCAGAAGCGCTCCGGTCCCAAAGGGTCCATGCACAGCGATTGGTTGATGACCGACGTGGCCGAGCCCGGCACGCAGCGGCTCGGCCTGCAGAATCTTGGTTTCAGCAGCGAGCGTCCCTGTGGAGAGGGTCTTGGACTCGAGGGCGGTGTTAGCCCGCAAGGTCATGCGCAATACTGTTTCCCCTGGCTCGCTGGTTCAGCGCCGGCTGCGTTCGCGGAGCCGTTTCTGCACCTTGTGCCCGGGGAGAAGCACGCGGGATGGCCCACGCTCGATGTGGAAGCCGTCCAACGTGGTGTCGCGACCTCCGCAGCACTGCCGTGGCTGATCGATGCGGGCACGCTGGCGAACGCGCACATCTCCGGCGGAACGGATTTGCGCGACTGGCAGTTCGCGGACCGGCAAGACTCGCGGGTGCGACTGTCGGAGATCCTGGGAGACGCGCGCCATGGCGTGGTGCTCGCGGTCGACGGCAATCTTTGGATTGACGGCGGCGGGGAGCCGCTGGTGGTGGAGACGGACCACGCGGTCACCGTTGTGGTCCGAGGGAACGTGTGGATGCTCGATTCTCTGCTAGTTCGCGGCTCCGGCCACCTGACCCTGGTGGTCCTTGCCGCCGCGCCAACTCTGGAGTCGGCGAGGCCGGTGGAAGGCGTGGGGCGGCTGACGATTGAGACGCCACGGCAAGCGGAAGACGAACCGTTCCGCGAGGACGCGGTGCCGCGTTGTGATGCCAACCTGGTCATCGACGGTTCGATGTCTGTCGCCGGGGGCGGGATCTGCTGCCGGGGCTCACTGCTGCTTCGAGGCCGACTGGATGCCAATTCCGGCGTGCCATTCACCGCCAATGGGGAGTTGGTCCTGGATCCAACGAAAGACGCGGTGCCCGGATTCGTGGTGACCGGACCGCCTCGTCCTGGCCGCGTGCGCTCGGTCGACCGCGCTGCTCCCGCGCTGCGCTGAGTCGAGCGCCATTCCTTAGGCACGCTCTTGGACTCGACGGGATGCCGCGCTACGCTCCCGCGCCGCCATGTGGGGGCGTAGCTCAGTTGGTAGAGCGCTGCGTTCGCAACGCAGAGGTCAGCGGTTCGACTCCGCTCGTCTCCACCAGTTTCGCGACCCCGGTTGCGAGGCGATTGGCCGGTGTCCTGAGCTAGCGCGGTGCGTGCTGGGGCAATGAGGCCTGGCGCTTCGCCCCAGGGCAAGAGTGCCTGGCATCGTCATCCCAGCGTGCCGTCGTGGCTCGTCGGACTGGCGCTTTCGATGGGCCTGCGATTGACCAGTCCTCGGTAGGCGTCAAGAATCTCCGGTTCTTCCCCTTGTAGCGCGTGCATCGGACGTGCTGCCTCATTCGCCTTCAGGAGTCGTCCCATGGGCCGCCCCGTCCTCGTTTCGGCCTGCCGTACTCCCGTCGGCAAGTTTCTTGGAGCTCTGTCTCCCCTCCCCGCCACTGCGCTCGGCGCCAAAGTTGTTGCGGAGAGCCTTCGCCGCGTGGACGGACTGAAGGGAGAAGATGTCGACGAAGTCCTGATGGGCCACGTCCTGCAGGCGGGCACCGGCCAGAATCCCGCGCGCCAGGCCCTGCGCGGGGCCGGCATTCCCGACGCCGTGGCGGCGGTGACCATCAACAAGGTCTGCGGCAGCGGCTTGAAGACGGTGATGCTCGCCGCGCAGGCCATCAAGGCCGGTGACGGGAAGATCTTCGTCGCGGGCGGCATGGAGTCGATGAGCCAAGCGCCCTACCTCCTGCCGACCGCGCGCAATGGCGCCCGCCTCGGCCATGCCCAAGCGCTCGATGCCGTCATTCACGACGGGTTGTGGGACCACTACAACGACATGCACATGGGGCAAACCGGGGAGCTCGTCGCGGATAAGTACGAGATCAGCCGGGAAGAGCAGGACGCGTGGGCCGCTCAAAGCCACGCCCGCGCCGTGGCCGCGGAAGCTGCGGGGCACTTCGCCGCTGAGCGCGTGAACGTCGACGTTCCGGGCCGCAAGGGTGCTGTGACGACCGTCGCGCAGGACGAGGGCCCACGGGCCGACTCAACCCCCGAAGCGCTGGCCAAGCTTCGCGCAGCCTTTAAGAAAGACGGCTCGGTCACTGCGGGGAACGCGTCCTCCATCAACGATGGTGCTGCCGCCGTCGTCGTGATGGACGAAGACGTCGCCAAGGAGCGTGGCATCCAGCCACTGGCCCGCGTGCTCGGCTACGCCACCGGCGGTCTCGCGCCCGAATGGGTGATGATGGCTCCGGAAGTGGCAGTGAACAAACTGCTGAGCCAACTCGGCATGAAGATCGACGACTTCGGTCTCGTAGAGCTCAACGAAGCGTTCGCGGTGCAGATGGTCGCCCTGGCTCGCGTGCTGGGCATCGACCACGACCGTCTGAACGTGCACGGCGGCGCGGTCGCCATCGGTCACCCGATCGGTGCCTCGGGGGCTCGCTGCTTGACGACGTTGGTCCACGCAATGCGCACGAAGAACGTCGAGCGCGGCATGGTCGGCCTGTGCCTTGGCGGCGGCAATGCTGTGGTCATGGCCGTCGAACGCATGAGTTAGCCGGCACTTCGCTGGATCAATTCGCTTCACTCATCCGCAGAACCCCGCACCCGCAGCATCTTTTATGGCTCTACCTGAACACGTCGCCGTCCTCGGCGCTGGCACGATGGGCAACGGCATCATCCAGGCCTTCGCCGCACACGGCGTCGCCACCACGATGATCGATCTGGATCAGGGCGCCCTCGACAGGGGCTTTGCCGCGATTGGGAAGAGTCTCGCCCGGTTCGTGAAGAAGGAGCGCATCACGGCCGCAGACGCCGAAGCGATCCTCGGCCGGGTCACGCTCAAGACCAGCCTTGCGGACGCCAAGGATGCGGATTTGGTGGTCGAGGCAGTGACCGAGAACGAGGCCGTGAAGTGCAAGGTCTTCGCCGAGCTCGACGGGGTCTGCAAACCAAGCGCAATTCTGGCTAGCAACACGTCTTCCATCTCGATCACCGTCCTCGGGGCCGCCACGTCGCGGCCTGAGCAGGTCATCGGCATGCATTTCATGAACCCAGTGCCCCTGATGAAGCTGGTGGAAGTGATTCGCGGCCAGGACACCTCCGATCAGACCACAGAGACGGTGCTGAGCTGGAGCGAGGGGCTCCAAAAGATCCCCGTGGCTGCCAATGACTACCCGGGATTCATCAGCAACCGGGTCCTGATGCCGATGATCAATGAGGCTGCCTTCTGCTTGATGGAAGGGGTCAGCACCAAAGAAGGCATCGACGAGATCATGAAATTGGGGATGAACCATCCCATGGGACCGCTGACCCTGGCGGACTTCATCGGCTTGGACGTCTGTGTCAGCATCTTGGATGTGCTGAAAGACGGGCTGGGTGACGACAAATACAGAGCGTGCCCCCTGATGCGGCGCATGGTGGCCGCCGGCCACCTCGGCCGGAAGTCAGGGCGCGGCTTCTACGACTATCGCGAACAATGACCGAAACGCGCTCAGACACCGGCCTGCACAACCAGACCTCCGACTTCCAGCTTTCGCCGGAGATTGCGGCGTTTCGCGACGAAGTGCGGGAGTTCTCGGAACGTGAACTGAAGCCCCACGCGAATGCATGGGACCGCGAGGCCTCGTTCCCGAAAGCCGCGATCCAAAAGGCAGCCGATGCAGGCTTCCTGAAGATCACCACCCCTGTGGCCTATGGCGGCACGGAACGCGGCAACTTGGCAAGCTGCGTCATGCTCGAAGAGCTGAACGCTGCCTGCGCGTCGTCGGGGGTCACGATCTCCGTGCACAACTCGTTGGTCGCGTCGCCGCTGGCGAAGTGGGGCAACGACGAGCAGTCGCGCCGCTTGTTCCCCAAGCTCGTGTCCGGCGAATGGCTTGGTGCCTACTGCCTGTCGGAAGCCGGTTCGGGTTCGGACGCCGCGGCGCTGCGTTGCGAAGCGAAGCGTGACGGCGACGGCTGGGTGCTCAACGGACCCAAGCTGTGGATCACGACGGGTTCGGAAGCGTCGTTCTTCATCGTGTTCGCCCGCACGGGCGATGACCGGGTCAAAGGCATCACCGCCTTCCTGGTAGAGAAGGATCGCGAAGGCGTCCGCGTCGGCAAGAAAGAGCGCAAGCTCGGCATCCGCGCGTCTCCGACCACCGAGATCCTGCTGGAGTCGGTGAAGATTCCGGGCGAGAACCTGCTGGGCGAAGAAGGCAACGGCTTCACCATTGCGCTCGACACGCTCGACGGCGGGCGTCTTGGCATTGCTTCCCAGTCGCTGGGTATCGGTCGCGCCGCGATTCATCTCATTCGCGACCATCTGGCGGCCATGAAGGACGCCAAGGGCCGGCCAAACTCCAGCCAGCGCGATCAATACGAGCTGGCGGACCTCGCCGCAGATCTCGACGCCTACCGCTTCCTCACTTGGCGCGCGGCCACGCTTCGCGATCAAGGCGTGCGTTGCAGCACGGAGGCCGCAATGGCCAAACTGAAGTCGTCGCGCCTCGCCAACCGTGCTGCGCGTGCCGCCGTGCGGATCCTTGGTGCGGCCGGAGCTTCCGGTGCGGACACTCCCGCGGGTGCCGCCGAGCGGCTGCTTCGCGATGCGCGCATCTGTGAGATTTACGAAGGCGCCACCGACATTCAGCGGTTGGTGATTGCCCGCGGCGTGCTCGCATAGCTCTGTGACCGATACTCCTCCAACTCCTCCCGCCCCTCCGCACAACGGCGGTTCGCGCCAGCCGCCACCGCCCGTGGCGTGGGACAACCGACCGAGCGAAGGCAAGTCGGTCTCGTTTTACATCGCGCTGTTCTTGGGCCTGCTGTTGCTGGTATCCGTCGCGCTGAACGCGGTTCTGTTGCTGGTGAACCTGGTGGGGTCGGCGGCCGACGGCATCACGTCCGTCGCGGACGATCGGTTCCAGGTGGTCCGCGTAGAAGGCGACGCATCGGCGGAAGACCGCGTGTTGTTGATCACACTGCAGGGCGCGATTGCGGAGGCCGGTTCGCCGTTCTTGGGCGCGACCGGCGGTTCGGTCAGCCAGGTCAAACGTGGACTCGACCTTGCGGCTCGCGACGCCAGTGTGCGCGGGGTGCTGCTTGAGATCGATTCTCCAGGTGGTGGCGTGACG
>CBESZZ010000155.1:0-7911 GCA_965534055.1 uncultured bacterium
GAGTGATTCCAGGGGTTCGCCCTTGTTAGAGACCCCGGGATCAACCGCTTCCGTCAGCAGCGACTCGATGCCCTCGAGCGCGCCGGTGGATTCCATCAACACGTTGTACGCGCGACTCAGGCGCTTCACGTGCGTGTAGGTCGTAGCCATGAGCGCCATGGCCGCGGCGATGTTCGAGAACTTGTAGCCCGAGTCCGACAGCACGAGCCATCCCAAGAACAGCAGCAGCACCGAGAACCCGATCTGGTAGCCAAAGAACGTGATCGACTGACCGCGAGCCTTGGCCTTGTACATCCGCGTGCTACGGTGCAGGAATTCCTGGTTGCTGGCTTCGAACTCGGAGAGCCGCTGACCTTCCAACTGGAAGGCCTTGACCGTGCGGATGCCTGACAGCATCTGGTTCATCGATTCGGTGGCTTCCCCCATGGCCGCCAGGCTCTTGCTCGTGCGACGCCGGACCTTGCCGCCCATGCGCACCATCGGCAGCGCCATCGCCGGAATCATGAGGAGCAGCACTGGAATGGCCTCTGGTACGAAATAGGCCACCCCGACGAAGTTCGCCAAGATCAGCAACGGATCTGCGATCACGTGGTCCACCGCCAGCGTGAACGACCGCGTGAGAACCGTCGTGTCCGTCGTGATGTTGGAGATCAGCTCCCCCATCCGGCGACGACCAAAGAACCGCAGCGGAAGCTGCAGAATGTGGTGACCCACCTCGTTGCGCAGATCGACGACGATCTTCGTGGCGAAGTAACGAGAGAGCACCAAAAGCCCGTAGATGGCGATCGCGCCGGGGATCGCAGTGGCAAGAAGCACCGCTGCCGAAGCCACCAGGACATGGAATCCCGGCGAGTCTCCGACGACGGCACCCAGCCCGAAGAGCTCAGTGATCCATGCGCCGGCAGCAGCCATGCTCGCGGACACTCCAGCGAACAGAACCTCTTCGCCCGGCTGCACGCTGAACGCATCCATCACCGGCTTGATGAGGAACAACGGTGCCTTGGTGAATGCCGCCTGCAGCAGCCCGCAAAGCACCGTGACCGCGACGAGCTTCTTGTTCTCCCGCACCGCGCCGCCGATCCGGGTCAGCAAGCGCGACATCCGAGTCTCCACGCGGGACGGGCCTGCGCCTGCGTGGCGCGCGTTTGCCGGGTCGGCCTGTGCTTCAGTGCTCATCGCCGGCAATCATGGCCCGGACTCTCGGATCCACAAGAAACCGAACGTGGAAGCCCGGTTTGCATCACCTCACGACCCCAAATTCGGGGTCAGTACACGACCGAGCCGGACAGTCTCGCCGCAGGATGACCTGCTTCGGAACGGCCCGGCTCGCGTGGTTGCTTCGGACTAGCCGGAGCTATTTCACGGTCGTGTTCTTCAGAACCTCGTTCGACCACTTCAGGAACTCCGTGGCGATGAAGTCCTCCTTGATGAGGTCGTAGTCCTCCTTCTTGTCCAGGTTGAGGGCCTTACGCGGCGGAGTCTTCACGTTCACTCGCACCAAGTAGCAAGAATCGACACCGCGGAGCGGGCCCACGACCTTGCCGATCGGGTAGTTGAAGAAGGCCTGGCGGGAGATCGCGTAGCCCTTGATCAGATCCGTGAACTCGGTTTCGCGCAGATACTGGCGAATCTGGTTCAGCGGCTTGAGGCCCAACCGGCCTTTGTCTTCGTCGTTGGCGAAGAACTCACCACGCTCGGCGAGCACCTCTTCAAAGGTCTTCTCGCCGCTCTCGATGGACTGGAAGGCCGCCGTGGCGCGCTCTTCGGCTTTGCTCATGCCGTCCGCAATCCAAACGCCCGTGCGGGCATCCTTCGCGAGGAACGGAATGACGTCCAGCCCAACGCTGCCGCCACGCAGGAACTGCGCGTGGTCTTCAGCGTGCTTGGCCAGAGTCTCCTTGTTGGTCCGATCCGCAATCAGATCGGTGAAGGAGCTGATCAGGCGCCAGCGCGTGCGGAAGGCCTCCATCGACGGGTAGCCCTTGAATTGCATCGCGATGACTTCGGTGTTGAACGGCGTGGCGTCAAACGGCTCACGGTATGCGTTGAACCGCTCCTCGAACGTTTCGTCCGAGATGTAGCTGTCGTTCTTCTCCAACTCCTGGCGCAGCGCTTCGCGGATGACGATCTCCTGCACCGCGTTCTCGAAGTCTTTCAGGTAGAGCCCGGACTTCACGCTTTCGAACGCGTCTTCGGTCTTCCAGGTCTCACCGTTGACCTCGATGACGAACTCGGAGTCCAAGCCCTGCGAGCCGTAGCGGATCTCACTCCATGAACGCAGCTGCTTGTTGACGAACTGGCGCATCAAGACGAGCCAGAAGTCGGGCAGCGGTCGCGCGTTGCCCTCTTCGTCCACCGCGGCCATCTTCTCAAGCTGCTCAAGGAACTGAGCGCCGTTCGCGCCGCCTTGCCCCATCACCGCTTCCTTGGTGACGGCCGGCCAGTCCTTCGGTGCACCCGGGAAGAAGATGCGGTCGAACAACTTGCCCTGCTTGAACTGCAGGAGATACATCTCCTTGGTCAGTCCCAGCTGGGAGCGCACGACATCCCAAAACGGCACGCCTGGGTTCTGCTTCAGGAATTCGTCGAGCACGCCACTTAGTGCGTCCACGACTTCCTGCTCATCGATCTCGAACTCCTTGGGGTCGCGACCGTTCTCGATCGCTTCCTTCTTGTACTCCTCGATGAAGAAGTCCGCGATCTTCAGCTCGAGCAGCTTGGAGCCGGCGATGTAGACGGCTTGGCGCTTCAGGGTCAGCGGGTCAACGGTTTCGCCGTTGACCTGGATCGGAGCCAGAAGTTCGCCGATCGAAGTCTGCAGACGACCCTGGAGAGCCTCTGCCTCCTCGAGCAGTTCCTGCTCCGACTTGCCGGCGTCGTTGGCCTGCGCACGAAGTGCCGCGGGCGCAAACGTGAAGGCGGCAAGCGCCGCTGTAATGAGAATCCTAAGAGACATGAATCAGCTGGGGTCGCGCCCGGATCTCATGGATCCGGAACTTTGATAGGAAGAAGCGCGGGAGGATACGGATCTCCTGGCGGAAGGCGAGGGTCCGTGCGGACAGCCAGGGACGGTCTGTCAGGCGGATTCCTCCCTGGTTTAGGTCGGCCAGACCCGGATCGGGCCCCCCGGAGGCAGCGAGGGGCCAGACGGAATGGCCACCACCCCGGGCTCATGGTCGCTACAGTCCGCGCAGAATGACCTACGACCCCCGCACGATCGCCTTCCACGCGGAACTTTTGATTCCGCCGGTCCAGCTCCAAGCCCAAGTGGTGCAGGGGATTCACAACAAGCTCTTCACCAGGCCGGAGATCAGCTACCAGAACTTCCAGGTCGCCCAGGACGGCATCCACCTGACCAACTTGGCGACCTCGCCAGGGATGATCTCGTCGGCCACGTTCCTGCCGGACCGAATCGTGCTGCGGGAAGAGTTCCGTGCCACGACCGCCGAAGATTTCTCAACCCGCATCGTCAACGTCGCAAAAATTGCGTTCGAAGACCTGGCGATCCAAACCACCATCGCCCAGCAGTTCGTCGTGCGGTCGTTGATCTCGCCGCGGCACGTGGCGACCAGCCAGGAGTTCCTCCTGCAGCGTGTGCCTGGATCCGGCGCGGGATTCGAGTTCGAACGACCTCTCGCATCGGTGGGCTACCGCATGGTGTTCCCTGCGACCCCGACCCAGTCGGAGTCCATGCAGCTGCGGATCGAAAGCTGGAACCAAGACCCACGCTCGCTCTGGATTGAAAACACCGCGCAGTGGGCTTCTCAGACTCCGGTCGCCGACCTGCCGCGGGTTGGTGCGCAGTTGTTCTCGACCTATCGCTTCATCACCGGCCCGGTCGCGGAGTTCATCGGGCGCCACGACCAACCGTTTAGCTAGGTCGATCTGATGCAGTCGGTTGCGAAGCCTCGTTGGTCGCGGACCAAGGCCAGGCGCGTTGGCTCGCTCTTGCTCGCGTGGTCGCTCCCATGCCTGCTGGCATTGGGCTGCGCCCCGGATGTTCCCGAACAAACCCGCCCCTCGACGGAAGTGCCCGCGGCGTTACCCGACGAAGAAGTCGTGCTACGAATTGGTGAATTGAGCGTGACCGCTGGCGAAGTCCACGCGTTCGACGATTGGCTCAATCGACTCGACCCCCGCATCGGCCGCGAAACGCGGCTGAAGTCGGTACTCGACGAGTTCGTACTACCCATCGCCGCAGCACGACGGGCGTTTCCAGAGCTTCGACAAGTCCAACGCGAAGCCGCGGAGGCCCTCGCACGAGTGGTGGGTTCCGGCGGGCTCGCCCAACTTCGGGAGACCGCCGCGGGTATCCCCGATGCCGCGGACCTCGACCGCGTGCACCCGACCAAGATGCCCTTCCCGGTTTCCAACTTCGCGTTCAACGCTGAAAACGTCCTCGCCGTGAGCCCCCCGATCGAAGTGCCGCGCGGATACTGGATTGTGAGCACCGACGAGTACCGCGAGGGCCTTTCGTCTACCGACGATCGAATCCTCGTCTTCCGCGTTCCGTTCATGACCCACTCCGAAGCGGACTTCAACGAGTGGTGGTTCCAAACGCGGCAAGAGCTCGGCCAACAGCTCGAGTTCGTCCACCCTGACTACAAGAATGCCCTACCCTATTGGGTTCAGCAGCCTGCGAACTAAGCCTGAACCACAGCCAAACGGCGCCATGACCATGATCCACACGATGTTGCTCTCCGCCACCTTGGCTCTGACCAGCGTCTGCGCCGTGGCCCAGAAGAAAGGCGCCCGGGTCGACCCTCACACGAAGAACGACCCCGCGTTGATGGAGAAGGCGGGCTACACATCGTTCGGCCCCTTCGATTTCGGACAGCAGGGCGGCAAAAGGGTCACCACCGAAGAACTCGAAAAGGCGCTGTACCCAGAAGAGATGCTGTGGGTGGAGACCGAGCACTTCCGCTTTGGGTGTTCGCTCGACGCGTGGGACATTCCGACGGAGCAAAAGACGCGACGGAAACTGCGGGCCGAACTGACTCGGCTCAGCAAGAAACTACCGAAGATCAATCCGCGCACCCGCCGACTCACGCGCTGGCTGCGCCTGCATCTGTTTGCTCAGCGACTCGAAGATCTTTATGCCGAGACGTCCGAGCTGTTTGGCGTCGTCCCCGCGGACTTCCCTCAGGACCAGGGCTCGGTGGTCAGTGGCGGCGACGCCACCGAATACATGGGGTTTGGGCCGTACCTGGGAATGCGTGAAAAGTTCCACGTGCTCTTGTTCGAACGCCAGGCCACGCACTCCGTCTACCTCAAGCGCTACATCGGTCGAGGCGGTGGCACGTATGGACAGCGTTGGCACTTCGTGGACATGGGTGCGCTGATCTTCGTGACGTCGGCAGAATGCGAAGAACGCCGGCTGAATCACGACACCGCGCTGCACTGCTCGGTCGCGTTCAACGTCAGCATGAACCTGCTCGATGGCTTTCGGTACTACAGCTACGACCTTCCCGTTTGGATTCGGGAGTCGTTCGCCCACTGGTTCGAGCGTCGGGTGGACCCAGAGTGGAACAGCTTCGATCAGAACGAGGGCGCGGCCATTTCACCGGACTCCACCTGGCGATGGAAACTGCACACGCGCAAGTTGATCGCGAAGAACGAGTTCACTCCGTTCAGTGAGGCCTATGCCTGGCGTGACTTTGGCGACATCAAGTTCGACGACCACGTGACTTTGTGGTCGCGCTTCGACTTCCTGATGGCGCAAGGCGACAAGAAGTGGCGGAAATTCCTGATGGCCATCAAAGGCCGCGTCGACGCAAAAACCTGGAAGGCCAACAGCGAAGACCTCGTCGGTGCCGTGCGGAAGGCTCTGCAGGACGCCTACGGCTTGTCACCCCTCATCCTTGATGAGAAGTGGAAGGCGTGGGTCGCGAAGACGTACCCCACGCGCTGAGGAACCGCAGGGCTCAGTGCGGCGCGTGAACCAGCGCTGGGTTGTAGGTCTTGCCGTTGAGCTTGATCGTGATGCGGCCTTCGGGGCCATGAGCATTCAGGGCCTCGTTCGAAAGCGAGAAGGCGCCAATCTCGCCATCCACTGCGTCAGTTGTCAACGCGTCATTCGCGCCCATCAACTTGAGCACCGGCGGCTCTTCCACGGCGACGGCGGTCTTGCCGTCCTGCCCGAGGACGTAGAGCGTCATCTTTCCAGCCGCCTCGTCGTGCAACACTTCAATGTGCGCCACGTGGTCGCCAACCTCTAGGAGCGGCCCACCATGGGGGCCCTCGTCTGGATGCGCAGGCGCTCCGTTGGTGTTGGTGTTGTTGGTGCCGTTGGTCCCGTCAGGGACTGTGGCTTCAGAACAGGCACCCAGGAGGGCACCAAAAAGAGCGAGCGAAGCGAGGGTTTTCATCTTTGGGGTTCTCCGGAGTCTGTCTGCGCCGCGTCGTGAAGCAGGAGCGACGCTCGGATGTGTTCAATGTTTTCTGCTGGACCACGCCGACGCACAAGCCGTTCCACTTCGGTTCGTCCGAAGCGCCAGAACAGGCCAGGCATCACCAAGAAATCGAGCAGAGTGTTCGTCAGGAGACCACCAATGATCACCGTGGCGACTGGATAGAGCAACTCGCGGCCCGGCTCGTCCGCTGACAAAGCCAAGGGAACAAGGCCGACGCCACTCGTCAGTGCGGTCATCAGCACCGGAACGATGCGCTCCTGACCTGCGCGGACCAGCATTTCCATCGAGAACTCCGTGCCGTCCTCGCGCATGAGGTGCACGTAGTGATCGACCAGCAAGATGGCGTTGCGCGCCGCGACACCAAGCAGAGCGATAAACCCAACCAAGGTGGCGACCGAGAGCACCTGACCGCTGAGAACGACGTAGGCGCCGGCTCCGATGAAAGCGATCGGACGCGTGCCCAAGACCAGCACTGCGAGGCGGATCGACTTGAAGTGCAGATGCAGGATCAAGACCATCAACAGGATCGAAGCGATGCTCAGCCACGTGATCAATCTGGTCGCTTCTTGCTGCGCTTCGAACTGACCGCTGATGCGCAACGTGTAGCCGGTGCGGGTGGCTAGCTCGTCCTGAATGGGCGCCAGCGCCTCGGAGACGTCTGCAACAACCTCCCCCAACGAACGTCCGCCGACGTTGTGCTGCACGACGATGCGACGCTGGACGTTCTCGCGGTTGATGTTGTTCGGCGTCTTGGAAACGCGGACGTCCGCGACATCCGCAACGCGCACCAACGAACCATCGCCACGACGCAGATAGAGATCGCGAAGCTGAGCGAGACTCTGTCGGTCTTCGGCGCGCAGGCGCACCTTGATCGGATACGCGCTTTGGCCCACCTGTAGACGCGAGATCTCTTCGCCACCCATGGCGAGCTCGACGGTCTCAGCCAGCGTTTCAACACCGATCCCCTGACGTGCGAGGTCGGTTCGACGCGGCTTCACTTCGACTTGGTCGATCAACACCTGAGGCTCGGTGTAGAGATCCCGGACCCCTTCGATTCCCGAGATTTTCGCTTCGACCTGCTTCGCGGTTTCCCGCAACACGCTGAGATCCGGTCCGGAGATCTTGATCGCCACCTGTGCGGCAACCCCCGACAGCAGATGGCTGAGCAAGTGGGCCAACGGCTGCTCCGTAGAAGTCGCAACTCCAGGAAATTCTTCCGCCAACCGTTCGCGGATTTCTTCGATCACTTCGTCTCGCGAACGCGGCGATTCAGGATCGAAGTTCACGATCGCCTCGCTCACGCTGACAGGCATCGCATGCTCGTCACCCGGAGCCCGCCCGGTGCGGCGTGCGACGCCGCTCACCCCCTCGACGCTGCCAACCAACGCTTCGAGTCGGCGCCCGAAACGATCCGAGGTTTCCAGGCTCGCATCGGGAGGCAACACGATGTTGACCTGCGCAGTTCCTTCGTTGAACTGCGGCAGGAACGTGGAGCCCC
>CBESZZ010000156.1:0-7896 GCA_965534055.1 uncultured bacterium
GAGGTACACTGATCGACAGTCCTACCCGGTGCCGATCTTCTTATGGAGAGCGAGTTCACCGACCCGCCCGAGCATTCCCCACCTCGCAATGCCGCGCGCGCACGGATTCCGATTCGACCCCAC
This sequence comes from uncultured bacterium, assembly GCA_965534055.1. Classification (GTDB taxonomy): domain Bacteria; phylum Planctomycetota; class UBA1135; order UBA1135; family UBA2386; genus CBESZZ01. Next base: position 124 of record CBESZZ010000156.1, read on the forward strand.
AGAACCATGCCTCGACCCCTGACGTTCCGCAGAGCTGCGATTCCCTCTGCAGCCGTGCTTGCCACGACTCTGTTGCTCACCGGCCAAATTCCGGTTCCCGGCTTCCTCAAAGCTGACCCGGGCTGGCTCGGAGTGTTCTTGTCCGCAGGAGTCGACCACCCGGAAGTCGCCGAAGTTGTGCCCGGTTCGCCCGCGGCCGAAGTCGGCCTGAAGCCCGGCGACCGAGTGCTGCGCGTTGCCGGTGAACGCACGCCTTCGTTGGAAGGTTTTGTCGCCGCCATGGAGAAGCGAGCTGTGGGTGAGAAGGTGCGGTTGGAAGTCGACCGCAACGGCACCATCCTGCGTCTGTTCGTGACGCTTTCGGATCGCCCAGATCCGGACACCGCCGCCGGTGAGTCTGGCGAAGCAGTTCCGAGTCTCGCGAAGGACCCTTGGGGCTTCGAGCTGGCTCAGGCCGGTGACCGCGTGCGGGTCGTGCGCATCAACCCGACCGGCGCCGCTGCACGCGCAGGTTTGGAAGTCGGTGATGTGATTGAGGGCATGCAAGGCGAATCAATCGAGGGCGTCGCCGCCGCGAACGACCGGTTGATTGCTGGTGCGCGCGCTGGCAACCGACTCGACCTCCAAGTGCGCGGCCCCGATGGACCACGCCAGCTTCTGCTGGAAGGTCCTGAGCGAATCGCAGGTGCAGGCGCGGTGATGGACGACGGCAACGTCGAGACCATCGCTCCAGCCATGGACATCGTGGTTTCCACCCCAGATGAGCTGGCCGCAGCCCTGCAGGCATCCGGCGCCGACAAGCGTCCGTTGCTGCTCGTGTTCACCACGCGGGAGGCGTTCGGCAACCAGGCGTTGGCGGAAACGATGTCTAAAGCAGAGACCCAGGAAACCCTGGCGAGTCGCGGTTATCGCGTCATCGTCTTGGATGCCGAGAAGGAGACCGCGCTGCGGGACGCCTACGAAGTCGGTGCTCTGCCGGACCTTCGCGTCTTGTCCGTGGACCGGACCGGCATCGTGAAGACAAAAATCAAGTCCACTGGCTACGTCGCTCCCGATCGCCTCGGCCGCATGCTCGCAGACGCCGCGCCAGCCACGGATGCGTGGGAAGCAGCGCGCGTAGCCAAGCTCGCTGCCGAGAAGAAGGCCGTCGCCGACGCCTTGGCAGCGGCCGAGGCCAAGGCGGCAGCCGAAGAGGTTGCCGCGGCCGAAAAGATCGCCGAGGACCGGCGCGCCGCGGAAGCGTTCGCGGCCGCTCAGCGCAAAGCCAAAGAGGACGCCGCCCGCGAAGCCGCCGCGGTGGCCGCCGCCGCCGAAAAGGCCGCCGAGGACCGGCACGCTGCGGAAGTGTTCGCGACTGCCCAGCGCAAAGCCCAAGAGGAAGCCGCTCGAGAAGCCGCCGCGGTGGCTGCCGCTGCCGATGAGCTCGCCGAGAACCAGCGCGCTGCGGAAGCGTTCGCGGCCGCTCAGCGCAAAGCTAAAGAGGACGCTGCCAGAGACGCCGCCGCGGTGGCTGCCGCAGCAGAAGCGAAGGCCGCAGAGGTCGCCGAGGCGACTGCCCGCAAAGGCCGCGAAGCGCTAGTCCCCGTGGCGATCGATCCCGGAGTCGGCCTTCCCGGAGCTGGCAGCAAGCCTGTTGCCGGCAACACCAAGCCTGCGCAGCCCATCGATCCTGCGCCGCAAGCCAATCCTGGCCTGCCACCGGAGGTCGTCGCAGCCCAGGATCGCTTGGCCGCGGCGGAGCTGGCGATCTTGGATCTGATCGTCCGTTCGGGAGACGGTGAAGACGTGACCGCCGACGCTCGAGTGCTGCAGTCGGAGATCAAGGAGCTGCGGAAGACGCTCGCCGACTACATCGCAAAGAACCCTCGCTAGACCGCGGGTTTCTGCCCTCTGAACTGCGCTGTGCCGTGCCGGTCTCGACCGGGTCGCGGCACAGTTCATGTACCCTTAGGGCCTCGCGGGAGTGCTTGGATGCGTCGAGATCCCAAGCTTGACGGAAGAAGCGTCCGCGCGGCGTCGTCCCATGTCGCGTGACGTCGAGACCTCGATCCGCTCTGTGGCGAGGTGCCGCGGAGAATGTCGGCTGATTTCTGCATCACTTCCCTAGAATCCCATTCCGCCCTCCATGCCCACGCCCTCCACCAAGACCCGAGAACGCAAGATTCTGGTCACCGGTGGTGCCGGGTTCATCGGTTCGTGGCTCACGGAGCTCCTGCGTTCTCGCGGGGACCTCGTCGTTGTGCTGGACGACCTGTCGACGGGCTCGATTCAGAACTTGGAGTCGATGCGGGGAGATGCGGGCTTCGCCTTTGTCCGAGGTTCCACCACCGATCCGGACGCCGTGGCCAGCGCATGCGCGGGAGTGGACGCGGTGTTCCATTTGGCCGGCGCTGCCGGAGTACGGCTCCTGGCCGAGCAACCAGCGTTTGCGATGGGGGCCAACCTGCATGGCACCGCGGTGGTCTTGACCGAAGCCGCCCGACGTGGCGTTCCGGTGCTGCTGGCGTCGAGCTCGGAGGTCTACGGTTCGGGGGTGGCGCAGAACGGTGCCCGCTTCGAACCCTTCCGCGAAGACGATGCGCTTCAGCCCGGCAGCACGAAAAGCCTGCGCGGGGGGTATGCCTGCGCGAAAGCCATGGGTGAGTGGCTGGCACTGGCCCACGCCCAAGAAAGCGATCTGGCCGTTGTGGTGGCCCGACTGTTCAACACCGTAGGGCCGCGGCAAAGCGGCCAGCACGGCATGGTATTGCCTCGGTTTGCCGCTCAGGCGCTGCGCGGGGATCCGCTCACCGTCTACGGCGACGGCGCTCAGACCCGCTGTTTTGCCCACGTCCGAGATGTCGCCGCAGCGCTCGCGGACCTGCTTTTGGATGGCAACGCCTTCGGCGAGACCGTGAATGTGGGCGCAGACCGCGAAGTTTCGGTTGCGGCGCTCGCGGAGCTGGTGCGAACCGCGGCGTCGAGTCGATCGCCCGTCGCCTTCACGCCCTTCGACGAGGTCTTCCCTTCGGGGTTTGAAGATGTGTCTCGGCGGGTTCCGAACCTGACTTTGGCGAGGCGCCTGCTGGGCCGGGATCCAGCGCCGACCAACCTGGCGACCATCGTCGGTGACGTCGTTCGCGAGGTTGCTGCCGAGGTCGCGCGCGGGCAGTCCAGCCCCGCCCACGCCATGACGTCGGGCACTCCGGGCTGAGGCCCCGAGACTCCCGCGTGCTTTGGCCCGGATTCGGGCATGGCGCCTCGAGTGCGCGAGGCTTCGTTCTACGCAGCGAGCCCCATCTGAGTAGAAGGTGCGGTTGGCGGATACCGCGAACCCCTGATACCCTCAATCGGTTCGACCGTGTCTACCTTCAACGTATCTTCCGAAAGCCACGGCGCCCGCCTTCAGGACGTCTTGGCCCTGCGCTGGCCCCATGCGGACCGTGCGTTTTTCCGCCTTCTCGCGGAGAGCGGCGGCGTGAAGGTCAATTGCATGGATGTGGACCATGGACGCGTCCGGGTTCAGGAAGGCGATCAGATCGCCGTGGACGTTGGCGAGCAGGAGATCCCCGCAGCGCGCACAGTGCGGTCCAAGGGAATCGATCCAGGCAGCATCCCCGTGCTGTTTGAGAACGACGAGTATCTAGTCGTCGACAAGCCGGCGGGTCTCTACTCCGTGCCCGCCCGTTTCGGCGGCGATCTCGGTTTGCACGGATTGTTGGAATCCATGCGACCCGGACAAGACCTGCGCATCGTGCACCGTTTGGATCGCGACACGTCCGGCTGCATCGCGTTGGCGAAGGGCCTAGATGCGGCGCGTGGGTTCGATGCCGCATTGCAGGAAGGCAAAGTTGAGAAGAACTACAGTGCGCTGGTCGAAGGCAACGTCCGTCGCGCGCACTTCACAGTCGACACGCCACTGGGTCCCGATCCACGGCGTCCTGGCAAGGTCGTGGCCGTTCTGCCCGGCACCAAGAAAGCCCGGGACGCGCGCACGGAGGTGTTCGTGGTTGAAGCCTTCCGACGTCACACCCTGGTGCGGTTGGTCCCGCACACGGGGCGCGGCCATCAACTGCGGGTGCACATGGCGTCCAAGCGCCACCCGCTCGTTGGCGACCGGGACTACGGTGGCCACCCGTTCATGCTTAGCTCCATCAAGAGCAAGTACAAGCACCGCAAGGGTGTTGCCGAGAGGCCGCTGCTGGCAAAGATGTTCCTACACGCAGAGACGCTCGCCTTTCCGTCATTGGATGGCAGCCTGATCGATGTTCGCGCTGAGTTGCCGCGACCACTGCACACCGTCCTCGAGAAACTTCGCCGGTTCGCGCCGGCCACGACTCACCGCGAGGTGTCCCCATGCGACTGAAGAGCCAACCCCGCGATTTCGTGGTGATCGAACTACTCGACTGGGACGAGGTGAAAACCGGCGAATACGTGGTGCACCACGTCCGCAAAGAAAAGCTCTCGACGCCCGAAGCCTTGGCGCGCATCGCCAGTGAAAAGAACATCGACCGCGCGGATATTGCCTATGCCGGCATGAAAGACCGGCAGGCGATCACCGAGCAGTTCATCACGGTGAAAGGTCAGGAGGTGCGGATGAACCATCCACACCTGCGCGTGCGGCCGGTGGGTCGCACGGACCGTGCGCTGACGAGCAAGCAGAGCAAAGGCAACCGGTTCGAGATTCACGTGCGGGGCTTGCGCGTCGAGCAAGCCGCTGCCGTGCGTCGCGCGATGCCTTCGATCATGCGCGCGGGTCTGCCCAACTACTTCGACGACCAGCGGTTCGGCTGCTTGAAGCACGGTCAGGGCTTCGTGATGCAGCGCGTCCTTGAAGGCGACTTTGAGCAAGCGCTGCAGCAACTCGTCGCGTCGCCTTCCGAAGCCGCCTTGGGCGGTGACGTGAAGCTCAAACAACTGTTCCGCAAGCACTGGGGTGACTGGCAAACCTGTCGCGACCTAGTGCGTGGGCCGATGTACACCCGCGTGTTTGATCACCTGGCGCGCAAGCCGGGTGACTTCCACGGTGCACTGTCGTTGATGCCTACTCGCGTCAAGCTGATCCACGCGTTCGCGTTCCAGTCGTGGCTTTGGAACCGTGCGGTAAACAAGCTGCTGTTCGACTACGTCGAGCCGCCGCACCGTCTCACGCTCGATTCGCGTTCGGGGCGTCTGGTCGCGTGGCGCAACCTGGAGCGCGACGCTGAAGCTGAGTTGACCGCAATGCGTACGCCGCTCTACGCGGCCGAAGGCAACGGCGGCGATCGCCCCTTCAGCATGGCGATGGCCGACACGATGAAAGAGGCCGGTCTCACTCGCGAAGACTTCCTCGCGCACGTTGTGCCTGGGATGTTGTTCAAGGAGGAGGATCGTGCGCTCATGATCAAGCCTCGCGACGTCGAAGACGTGCGCATCGGCCGAGATGACGAGAACCCCGGCTTCATGCAAGTGCGTCTAGCGTTCAGTTTGCCACGTGGTTGCTATGCAACGTTGTTGGTGAAGCGGTTGTTCGCGAAGCGGCTCGGAATGTTCGAGCGGCATGAGGACTTCATGGCTGATGACGGACTGCGCGATGCGCGCGGATCGGGGCATGGGAACTCGAGTCAACGTGGCTATGGCCGGGACTCGGGGCATCGGGACTCAGGTCAGAGGGGTTACGGCGACCGAGACTCAGGACACCGAGACTCAGGACACCGAGACTCGGGTCAGCGTGGCTACGGCGATCGAGATTCAGGTCACCGCGACTCCGGCCAGAGAGGCTTCGGCAACCGGGACTCGGGGCAGAGAGAATCCGCGCGCGGTTCGTTCTCGCCTCGGGGCTACGGGAATCAGGATGCCGGTGATCGAGGACCTTCGCGAGATGGCGGCGGTCGCGGCTACGAGCCGGGAGATCGTGATCGGCAAGGCCAAGGCCGTGGCGGTTATGGCGGTGGTGGTGGCGGTGGCGGCTACGGCGGCAACTCTGGCGGCGGTTACGGCAGAAACTCGGGTGGCGGCGGTGGCGGTTACAACCGCGATGCGGGCCACTCGCAGCAACGCGACTGGGGTGGCGATCGTCGTCCTGATCAAGACCGACGCGACGACCGACCCTCCAGGTTCAGCGGCCCATCGCGTGACGACCGACCCCGGTCGGATGCTCCGCGTGGCCGATTCGATGGTCCCCGCGATTCGGGTTCACGCGATTCGGGCTACCGCGACCGATCCAACGATCGCTCGGATGGAGGCTGGCGCGGTGATTCGCCGCCAGCGCATCGCGAGAACCGCGGTCGTAGCTACGAGCCAAACAGCCATCGTGCGCCAAACCTCCGTGGCCAGCGTGGCAAGCCTGTGCCCGCTTCACGCGATGAGCGCCCCGCAGATCGTGAAAGGGTGCAGGACGACGCCAACGCAAGCCGGCCCAAAGAACCACGAGTGATGAAGCGCTTGCCGGGGGCCCCCGAGCCCGAAGTCGCTTCGCACTTCCGCAGGCCGCCTGCTGCACCACCCGCTAGCGAACCAAAGGGTGAGTCCGGCGAAGCCGGCGAGTAGGACGAGCTGAGCGCGTCGAGCAGCCGCCACGGCGTGTGGCTGGTTCGACGCGTCAAGTCGGCAAACCGGTTGGTTTCTGACGAGCCTCAACGCTGGTCGTGCGCTCCCCTTGGCAAATGAGCGACGCAGCAAAGACTCTCGGGCTCCTCGGTGGTTCCGGCCTCTACGACCTAGCAAGCCTCGAGAACCGCGAAGAGGTCAGCCTAGAGACTCCGTTCGGCAAGCCGTCGGACGTATTCATCACCGGCACGCTGCACGGCGTGAAGATGGCGTTCCTACCGCGGCACGGCCGTGGCCACCGGCTGGCACCGCACGAGCTGCCGTTCCGGGCCAACATGTGGGGCATGAAGAAGCTCGGCATGGACAGCGTGGTCGGCGTGTCTGCCGTCGGCAGCATGAAGGAGCACCTCGTTCCTGGAGACTTGGTGGTGGTGGACCAATTCATCGACCGTACCCGCGGACGCACCGAGGAGTCGACGTTCTTCGGCAACGGCTGCGTGGCTCACGCGCACTTCGCAGATCCGGTCTGGGAACCACTGCGCAAGTTGGTGTTGGCAGCCGCCAAACAAACCGATGCGAACGTTCACGACGGCGGCACCTACGTGTGCATGGAAGGACCGCTGTTCTCAACGCGGGCAGAGTCACACATGTACCGCAGCTTCGGCGTGGACGTGATCGGCATGACCAACCTGCAGGAAGCCAAGCTCGCGCGCGAAGCGGAGATTGCCTACTCGACCCTGGCTCTCGTTACCGACTACGACTGCTGGCATGAAGGCGAAGACGACGTCGACGTGAGCGCAGTCCTCGCCGTATTGAAGGCCAACGCGGACCGCGCCAAGGACTTCGTCGGCTACCTCGCGAAGGCCGTCGCCGATGGCGAACCGATCTCCGCGGCCGGGACCATGCAGCACTCCATCATGACCGCGCCCGAAGCGATCACGCCAGATGCGCGCCGGCGGTTGGACTTGTTGATCGGCCGCTACATCTAGATCAGTCCAGTCGGGGTTCCACGCCTGAGAACGCGCAGGCCAAGGGCTGAAGGCGCAGCGGGCAGCTGTGCGCCGCTCGGGACAAGTTTGCGCCATAGGATTCTGGTCGGGGCCACTAACCTCGGAATCCATGAGCAAGCGCCCCGCTGGAGTCTCCCGTCGTCGCGTCCTGAAAGCTGGTGCGGCTGCGCCCCTGGCTGGTGCCGCTGCGTGCGCGCACGTACCGCGTAAGCGCGGTAATGGCACAGCCAAGCCTGTTGCGGTGGCGAGCGCGAAC